>CAJQRZ010000041.1 GCA_905612435.1 uncultured Candidatus Pelagibacter sp. | reverse complement strand
ATATTAAAAATAAACCTAAAAATGGTTTGTGGATTAAAAAAAATAAATTAGAAAACCATATGATACCAACATTTACAAAAAAAATATTTGCCTATGTTAAGCATAACTTATGAAAAAAGTAGCGATAATAGGTGGGGGAATTTCAGGGCTGTATATTGCTAGCTTATTAAAACAAAACCCGAGTTATGAAATCATAGTTTATGAAAAGAATAATTCTGTAGATTTAGAAAAAGGATATGGTATCCAGCTTTCTGTTAATAGTATTAAGCTATTAAATAAAATTGGCTTTCAAAATGTTAGTATAGAAGAAAAGTTTCACCCAAACAGGGTGGATTTTTATTCTTTAAAAAATAAAAATAAAATATGTGATTTAGATATATCAACTTTTAATGATACCGAAGATAAGTATACGACTTTACAAAGATTCACTTTAATAAATTTTTTAAAAGATAAACTTCCCATTAATTTAATAAATTATAATAAGAAAGTAATCAAAGTTAACTGCAATTTAAAAAACATAGAGGTAACTTTTGAAGACAATTCATTAATTAAATGTGATTATTTAATTATATCTGATGGAGTATTTTCAAAAACCAGATCATTAATTGCTAACAAGGAAATTAAACTACAATATTTTAGCTCTATTGCTGTAAGAGCAACTATTAATCAAAATAACCTTCACGAGATTGATCACAACAATATATCTTTATTTTTGGGATCTAATTTGCACTCTGTAACTTATCCAGTTAACAAAAATGGGCAGTTTAATTTTGTTAGTATTCTTAAAAAAAACCTCAATAGTCAGGAATTAGCTGACTACACTTTATTTGATAGTGAAGATTTTGTTTCCTCTGCTTTGTTAGAGATATCAAAACAAGTAGATCCCAATATCATTAAAAATTTAAAAGATATTAGGTGTTTTCCTATATTTGTGAGCACAGAAATATTTCAGCCAAAAAATAAGAACATTTTTCTTTTAGGAGACGCCTTTTTTGCTTTTCCGCCAACTTTTGCGCAGGGCGCATCCCAATCAATAGAGGTTGCCCATGAATTATATAAAAATTTTGAAAATGAAAATAATCAATTTAACAATGAAAGAATTAAAAGAACGAAAATGATTAATAGAAAATCAAAGCTAAATTATTTTGCTTTTCATCTTTCTAATCCATTAATGAATTTTGTAAGAAATTTATTAATGAAGTATTTAGTTAAAAATAATAAATTTATTAATAGTTATTTAGGTAAAATTTATAAAAATTAATTATTAGCGATTAATCTTTGTCTTAAATTGTCAATTGGAACACTCACACCATTTACATTACAATGCCAATAAGTCCAACCATTACAGCTTTCGGATCCAAGAATTGTTGCAGCTACCTTATGAATTGATCCTTTAGCTTGGTTGTGCTTGATACTTCCATCAGCCATAATTTTAGCCATGATCTTTTTCTTTTGATCAAAAATATTTGTTCCAGACTTAATAATGCCAAGCTCAACCAAAGATCCAAAGGGTATTCTTGGTTTAGACCTGTTATTTTTAAGTGTGTCCAAAAAATCATCCTCTATTGGCTTTGTATTTTTTAATCTCTCTGTTGCAGCTTTAAAATAATTTTTCTCTTTTTCAATTCCAAAATAATTTCTTCCTAATTTTTTAGCAACAGTAGCTGTAGTTCCAGATCCTAAAAATGGATCTAGGATCATGTCATCTTTATTTGAAGATGCTAACAGAACTCTATGAAGTAAAGATTCTGGTTTTTGAGTAGAGTGAACTTTTTTACCATTTTTCTTTAATCTTTCAGCTCCATTACAAATAGGTAAATTCCAATCTGATCTCATTTGGAGATCATCATTTAAACACTTTAATGATTGATAGTTAAAAGTGTATTTAGATTTTTCACTTTTAGATGCCCAAATTAATGTCTCATGTGCATTAGTAAACCTCGTTCCTCTGAAGTTGGGCATTGGATTGTTTTTGTTCCAAATAACATCATTTAAAATCCAGAAGCCCAAATTTTGTATGCTTGTTCCAACTCTAAAAATGTTGTGGTAGCTTCCAATCACCCATATAGCACCATCTTTTTTTAAAATTCGTTTACATTCTTTTAACCATGCAACGGTAAATTCATCGTATTTTTTAAAACTTTCAAATTGATCCCATTTATCATTAACAGCACTAACTTTGCTTCTGTCAGGTCGAGTCAGAGAATTTTTTAATTGTAGGTTGTATGGTGGATCGGCAAAAACAAGATCAAAGGTTTCGTCAGGAATTTTTTTTAATTCCTCTAGACTGTCTCCGTTTATAATCTTATTCTTAAAATTATTTTCCATTTGAATAAAATAATTAGACTCTAAAGAGATTCCATCGTCAACCTCAGATTGAATTAATTAGATTCTATTTGTGCTGTGATTTTTGTAAACAACTAGATCTTGTGGCAGTTAAACTTTAAATTTATTTAAAATTTAAAATAGGGGAGAAAGTTTTTCTGTGATGTTTTGTAATACCAAATTTTTTTAATGCTTTTAAATGTTTTTTAGTTCCGTAGCCAGAATTAGTGTCCCATCCATAATTTTTAAATTTTTTAGAAAGTGTAGTTATAAATTTATCTCTACTGACTTTTGCAACTATAGAGGCAGCTGAAATAGAAGAAATTTTCTGATCTCCTTTTACAACATATTTTAAATTGTAATTTTTAAGATCTGGTAATTTATTACCATCTATTAAAACAAGATTGGGTTTTGTTTTAAGTTTTTTAATAGCTCTTTTCATCGCTAATAAGCTTGCATATAATATATTTATCTTCTCAATCTCTTTAACAGAAGCTTGACCCAAGGCCCATATAGAATTTTTTTTGATATAAGAAAAAACTTTTTCTCTATTTTTTTTAGATAAACTTTTTGAGTCTTTTAATAATTTTTTGTTAATTGTTTCGTTTAATATAACAGCTGCAGCGTAAACAGGACCTATCAAGCTACCTCTGCCAACCTCATCAACACCCGCAATTATTTTTTTCATTATATAGATAAGAAATGATAGATTAAAAAACCAATTATTAAACCCTTAATAAATGTTAACCACAACATAGAATAATCAGACAAGTTAAATTTTTTTTTCCACCAATTTATATATTTTTTATGTAATTTTATCATTTTTGAAAATTAGATTTTTAAATTTAATTCATCTACTTTCTTTTTAATTTTTTTTAAATCTTCCCAAGAATGTTTTTTATTTTCAGGAACTCTTAAAAGATAAGAAGGGTTAAAAGTTATGATAATATTATAATTTGTATTTTTCACTATAACCTCTTTCCATTTACCTCTTTCAATAGAAATTTTGCTATTTAATCCAGTTAAAGCTTCCATTGCCGTACTACCCATTAGTATTATTATTTTTGGTTTAATAATTGAGATATGTTTTTGAAGATATAATGAATATCTTTTTATCTCTACAGATGTTGGTTTCCGGTCTTCAGGAGGTCGAAAATTAACAGTATATGTTGAATATATGTTTTCTTTTTTTATCTTAATTGCAAACAGCATTTTTCTTAAAAGTTCGCCAGTTTCACCCATGAATGTTGTGCCAGATTTTTCTTCTTCAATTCCTGGAGCTTCACCTATTAGCATTATTAAACTATTGATATTCCCATCACCCAAAATTAACTTTAGAGAATCTTTTTTTAAACTACAATTTTTAATTGAATTTATTTCAGCTCTTAATTGTGCAAGTTTTTTTTCTTTATCATAACTTTCTTCATTTGAAGTAATGTGAGTATTATTTAATCTATTGATTGGTTTTTCATTAAAAAGAAAGTTTGGTTCTATTAAGTTGATTAATTGTAAATCATAATTGGTATTTTGATTTATTGCTTTTTTAGACATAGAATAGTTTAATGCTTTTTAAATATTTTAAGTTAATCCTAATTATAGTATTTTTTTATCAGAACCCATTATACTCTAAAAGTAAGGATTTAAAGGATTTTAATTCAGGCTATTTATCAAATTATTTTTCGGGAGTAGTTGCTTATAAAAATAAAAATAACTTAGGTGCTTTAGAATTTTTTAAATCTTCAAGATTTTTATTAAATAAACACGACCCTTATCTTGAGAGGTATGTCTATTCTTTAGTATTAGAAAGCAAAGTAAAGCAGGCTGTAAACGAAATTAAAAAAAATTTTGGAAAAAATAATTCAAGGTTTTTTGAGGCACGCTTGATACTGGCACTAGATAGTTTGAAAAAAAAAGATTTTAAAAAGAGTAAACTTTATCTTGAACAATCCCACGAGTTTATTAATGGCGATAAACTTGCATTAGTTATTTATGAGTCGATTAAAGAATATATATACATATTTCAAGAAGGTAAAA
>CAJQRZ010000040.1 GCA_905612435.1 uncultured Candidatus Pelagibacter sp. | reverse complement strand
CTTTGATTTCTTAACAGGAACACTTGCTGAATCACACCCTTGTAAAAGAATTAAAATTATAAAGATTTTAGCAAATAGATTTTTCATATTACAAATATAATAATTTTATAACAATTAATCTAATCCAAAATCTTATTTATTATTGGACTAAATAAACTTCTATTTTTTTATATATCCAATTTCTTTGTTGTTTGTGGACAAGTATTTCCAACCAATCGTTGCTAAATGTAGGACATGAAAAACAAACAACCAAAGGAGAAAAAAATGAAGAGAGTAAAAGAAGAAGCAGGTGGAACATCGTTTATCAATCTAGTAGGAGGTTTATTAATTGCCTTTGCAGTAATTGACTTTGCAATGTCATTTGCTGGGACAAACTTAACAAGTTTTATGGGTCCAGTATCTAGGTTTTCACCCATTATATTTGGTCTAATTGGTTCAGCATTATTAAATGTTGGTAAGGAGGGCAGCTAATTTTGATTACTCTCCTCTTAATATTAAGGGGAGAGGAAAGAGGAATTATGAAAAAAGTTTTTGCTTCAATTTCAAGACTAACAGTTGCTTACAGTAAGTTTGGTATAATGATTTTTTCATTATCATTAATGAATACAGCTCTTAAGGCAGATAGTGGTTATTATTACCTAACTGCCAATTCTCAATTTTTAAAATTGGGAGGAGTTTATGTTCAAGAAACTCAAAATATTAGAAATAGAAAATTAATTCATCAATTTACACAAAATAAAGGAACAGTTTAATAAATATGGGTAAAATTATTCTAACAGCTTTTATGAAATTACCTTTAATGTTTAAGGGTTTGTCGGTTGCCTTTGTTAGTATACTTGAAGCTATTGTAAGATCTTTTGATAATATTGGTTATCATTTATTACATCCACTAAGAGCAATAAGGTTTCAAGAAGTAAGAGATTTTATATCTGAAAATGCCCTAACAATTACATTAATCATAATTTTTATAATTTTAATTTATATTACCTTCAGTAGGAGAGTAAATTAATGAAAAAAACTATTTATATAATTTTATTTTCTTTATTAACATCTTGTGCAAACACTTCATGGGATCATACTTCAGGAAATAATTCAAATTTAGATCTTCACCATGGTTTTTGTAGATCTTTTGCAAACGCAAAAGCACCAACTTATATTTGTAAAGACCCATTTATGTGTAAACCAGATGAATTTAGTTTGGCCATAACAGCCCTTGGTCAAAACGCTGCAGAATATGATCACTGCATGTATAAAAAGGGTTATAAAAACAAGTAAAAGGAGACTATCTAAATATTTAAAGATATGATGAAATTTAATTTTTTGAGAAATATAAGAAATTTATTTAGAGATAAAAAAATGAGTTATGAGTTTAAAAATGTAAAAGTTGCAGATATCGAGAATGAAGTAGACCTAAAGAAAAAAGGTGAAAGTGATGGAACGAATAACCTGCCACCAGAAAATTCAGAAGTTTTTTCTATAACAGAAAATGAAGCAATTACAAAATATGATGAAAAACGACATGATGCAGTATCAGAAGCTGCTAGATTTTTAGAACCTATTAAAAATAAAATCATTGGTTATTCAGCAATACTTGGAAAAAAACATTTTTTTATTGATAGTTTCAGAAATAGAGTTGAACAATCTTTAACCACTGGACGTGGAAGATTGTCAAATCTAAAAGATTCTTATGAAGTCCAAGATAAAGAGGTTAAACATTTCAAACTAACGCATAATATAAATAGAGATCCTAAATCTCTCACGACTCTAAAAATGATAGGAGGAATTTTATTTGCTGTAGCCTTGTTTTTGATAGAGGTTAGAGTTAATACTAAATTATTAGGTCCAGCAATGACAGGTGGTGAAGCTGAAGGGCAGGAAATATCTTTTGCCGTAGCAGCTTTAAACGTAATCATATCTTTTTTAGCTGGTTATTTCTTGGTTAAAAATTTCAATATTCAAAAAAGTTTAAAAAAAACTATTTCAAAGGTTATCTTATCTCTTTATTCAATATTCATTATTTATTTAAACTGGTGCCTTGGTGCTTTTAGAGCGATAGCTGAACAAAAAGGCCAGGTAGTACAATGGGGTCAAACAGAAGCTGTAGTTACTCAAGCAACTGAATTTGGAAATGCATTGTATCCATGGACAGTTTCATGGAGTTTTTATGCAGCAGTTTTAAGCTTTGTAGGAATAGGTTTCGCATTATTTTCTTTATTAGATGGATATTTTTTTGATGATCCATATCCTGGTTATGGATCTATTGGTAAAGATAGAAACGAAAATAAAATAGAAATAAATCGTATTAGAGAACATTTAGGTAATGAAATTAATACTCAATTTAAGAAAGAAATTAAAAAAGTTAGTGATGAAAGAAATTTACTAATTTCTGAGAATCTTAAACAGTGGTCAATTAATATAACTAAACTAGAGTCTACATTTGCAAACTACAAAAGGTATGTAAAAAAAATTGACGATGATACAGATCACATAATTGAAGAATATAGATCTTTAAATTCTAATTTTAGATCATCTCCAAATCCAAAATATTGGAAAGATAAAGATGGCAATATAATAACAAAACCATTTAAAACACTAACAAACGACAAAATGGATCCTCAATTAGTTTTTTCAGATATGGCACAAATATATTTAGACAAAAATCAAATTGAAGAAAAAACTAAATCTTTAAACAATAAAATTAATGAGGAGGCAACAGCTTATATTAAAGAAGTAAACGCCTTCAAAGAAGAAGTTAACAAGAAAATAAGCGATATGAGGAGTAACTACAATGTATCATAAATTAAATAAATTTTTTATTTCTTTGTTTGTAATTTTAACTTGGTCACTTACATTGAATGCAGCCTCACTACCAGATGGTTTCCCAAAATGTTATAATAGTGATGTGAGAACTGAAGATTTTTGTCCAATGACTGCTAAATTAGGACACAAGATTTTTTTAGTAGATTTTACTACAACATGGGAAGCCCCCCAAGTAGAATGGGTAAAAGGAAGGATTTTTGGTAACACAATGGTAGGGAATACACCACCATATCATAAAATTTCTTATTTAAAAATTGATGACGAGCCACCTCATTCTCAAAAATTTATTTATTCAAAATGTAGATTTAAAAAGGGTACTGAAAGTCAAAAATACCCTGGTGAAAAAGTTAATAAAAAATGTGAAGGAATAGATATTGTAAAAAATATTTTTAAAACATGGAGTAAACAAATCACAGATGTAGAAAAAAATTTTTTTTTAGAAAATGAAGAAACTAAACAAAGTTTAATATATGAATATATAATTCATATATTACGAGAAACTAGTTCTGATTTTGCGAGTGATTATAAGGAAAGAGAGTTAGTTATTGTTTCGGATTTAATGCAATTCTCTGAAAGAGTTAATTTTTTTAAACATTGCAAATCTGCATCCATGAAGCTTAAGCCAAAGAAATTACAAAAAGCTGATAAATGTAGAGACTTTGCAAGTTTATTAAAAAATGAAAAAAGTTTTGCTAATTATATGAAAGCTACAAAACCTACTACTGAAATGGTTAAAAATTTAAAAGTTAAGATATTATTCCTAAATCATTCTAAGGAGCACGGTAGAGACCTTTATGTGACACTTGAACAGTTATGGAAAGATTTATTTGCTTATATGGGAATTGATAATATTGAAATAATTCCTCAAATTGATTACGGAAAAATTAAAGAAACTTGATGATCAAAGACCCTTCGTTTATTTATCTGGCAACTATACTTCCTCCAATCTTGATAGGTTTTGCAATTTGGAGATCTGATAGGTTTCCTGAACCAGGAAAATTTCTCGTTGCATCCTTTTTACTTGGTGTATCGATTTATTTACCTTTGGATCTTTTAATCATGATTACTGAAGATCATTTAGCTCCTTTATTGGGTTTAGATATGAATGCTTATAACAATTATGAAGTAGGCGATCCTACACCAGTTGGTGAACACGCTTTCCAAATGTTTTTTAGAGCAGCTTTTCTAGAAGAAGGATTAAAATTTGCTATACTTATATTTTTCTGTGTAAGATTGTCTGATTTAAATGAACCAATGGATGCTATTGTTTATGGAGCTGCTATTGGATTAGGTTATGCGGCTATGGAAAATATTCCTTATTTAAATACTGGAGATCCTGAGACAGCTTGGACGATGAACGTTGTTAGACAAAGATATTATCCTTTAATAATGCATTTAGGGTTTGGTGTAATAATGGGTTGGCTGTTAAGTTTAAATCTTTTTGAAGAACAAAGTACTTTTAAAAGAAGATTAATGATCATATTAGCATTAGCAGTTCCTGTGATTTTTCACGGATCATATAATTATTTAGGTGCTTTTGATGTGTTCCCAATTTTGACTTTAATAATGGTGATTGGAATAATCTATTATTATAGAAGGGAACAATTAAAAAGAATTACTGAAGAAATGGATAAAGCAAAAATAGCAAATATAGATGTTATTTATTCGTATTTAATTACATTTAGCTTTGTATCTATTGTTGTTTTATCTACAATTTATGCAAATAATAAATAATGAGAAGATAATATGGAATGGTCTATAGTAATACTGGTCTACGCTGTTTTTTTATATTCAATATATAAACTGTCTAAATCAAAGAACCGAGAGCCTGCTGGATGGATGTTAGCAAGTTTAATAGTTTCACCTCTTATAATCTTAATAATTCTTGCAATAATGCAAGCATTACCGGGGAGGAAAAAAACTAGTGTTAAAAGAAAAAAAATATCTAAAAAAGTTAAATGAAAAAAATATTATTTGTCATAATATTTGCATTAACCTTTCAATTTTTAGCTGCTGAAGTTCAGGCTGATGATTTGGTTAATGACGCTAATAATGGTGATGCAGTTTCTCAGAATAATTTAGGCTTTAATTATCTCTATGGAATAAATGGTTTTATTAAAGATATAGAAAAAGCAATAAAATATCTAAATTTGGCAGCTGAACAAGAACAAGTTAATGCCATGACTACTGTTGGCTGGACATATTTTACAGGAGAGTATGGTGCACCAAAAGATAATGAACAAGCAATTTACTGGAATCAAAGAGCATCTGATTTAGGCTGCGCCATTGCAAGCTATAATATGGGTTTTTTTTATTACTCAGGATTTGTTGGCCTAGAACAAAACTTAACTATGGCAAAAAAATTTTGGTTATTGAGTGCATCTCAATTTCATGATGTAAAAAATATATGTGACTCACCACCAGATGAATTGCTTATTGAAATTAATGATTACAACCCAAGTCCTACTAAAGCAATGATACAACTTAGGGATCTTTTTATATCTCTTATTAAATCTTTGGAAACTTAATATGTTTAGATTTATTCTTATCCTAATATTAACTCTTAATTTCCAAACTTTAACCAAGGCTGATGATATCAAGGAATATCAAATAGAAGAGATGGCTATAGGAGATAGTTTGTTAGATTATGTTAACAAAAAAGAAATTATCAAAAATATGATAACTAGCTATCCTGGATCAAAAAAATTTAGCAGATTTTATAAAAAATTTGCACAATATGAACATGTTCATTTTCATTTTAAAACTAATGACAAAAAATTTATAATTCATGGTATTGAGGGTTTAAACTATTTTCCTAATGACCTTGCTAAATGTCAAAAGAAAAGAGAACTTGTCATAAGCGATATTATGGGGAGTCTAAAAGATTCTAAATTAATAAATATGGAGCGCCAAGAGAATCTAGAAAAAGATGGTAGCATAAGAAGTGAAACATATAATTCATATATTGAATTTGACAATGGATTTCTTGATATTACTTGTACAAATTGGAGCAAAACCTATAAAGAGAATAATAAATCAGCCGGTGATAGCTTGCAAATATCATTTATAACAAAAGAGCTTGACGATTGGTTAACGAAAGAAGCGTGGAATTAATAAACTGCAGGACTCATAAGCCCGCGCTCACTTTTCATAAACCGTTACCCGCTTGCATAATTTCAACTTGCTGTAAATCTTGACACATATAGGACACAGTGAGAAAGTGTTGTTTATGAGGGTATTTATAGCAGTACTAGTTTTAATCTTAAATCTTCAATCCTGGACCAAGGCTGATGATATTTCTGAATTTGAGATAGAAGGAATGAGTATTGGGGATAGTTTACTGGATTATTTTAGTGAGGAAGAAATTAAAGAAGAAGAAAAAGATGCTTATGTTTGGAAAAAAAAATTTTTAATTAATGGATTTTATAAACACTCAAGTTTTAAAATTTACGATAGAGTTCAGTTTGCTTATAAAAAAAATGACAACAAATATATAATTTATGGTTTAGATGGAAATATTTTTTACAGAAGCAACATTGAAGAGTGTTACCAAAAAAAAGATGAAATTGTTAAAGAGATATCACAAGTTTTAAAAGATTCCGTAGAAAAACTTGATACTGGAACCAATAATCATGATGGTGATAAATCTGGAAAATCAAAATCTACAGTAGTTGAATTTTGGTTTGATAATGGAGATCTAGCAAGAGTTATATGTACTGATTGGTCTAAAAAATTAGAAGAAGAAAATAATTATTGGGATGACTTAGCGGTAATTTTGAATTCTAAAGAGTATGCAGATTTTTTAATGAATGAAGCTTATAAATAAACCCATGAAACGTTTATCTCGATAAGTTTTAATCAAACGCGGGACTCATAAGCCCGCGGTCAGTGGTTTGATTTGTAGATATAGTTAACTAATTTTACTTATCCGAAATCTTGACACACATAGGTCACAGTGAGAAAGTGTTGTTTATGAGGGTATTTATTGTAGTTCTAGTTTTAATCTTTAGTCTCCAATCATGGACCAAGGCTGATGATATCCGAGACTTTGAGATTGAAGGGATGAGTATTGGGGATAGCTTATTGGATTATATGACAAAGGAAGAAATAATTGAGATTAGAGAAGATTATTATAAAGATGACACTTACTCATCTATTACAATTCTTCCAAACGATTATTCATTTAATATAAGTTTTTATGATGCTTTAGTTTTATCCTATAAAACTAACGATAATAAATTTTTGTTAAAAGGAGTAGCAGGAATAATAAGATATAAGGAAAATATAAATGAATGTTATAATAAAATGAATGAAGTAATCAATACTTTAACTACAGTATTTCCAAATATTAGTCCAACAAAAATAAATGAAGCTAATTTGACTTTAGGTAAAATAACTTATTCAAATTTTATTTTCAATTCAAAAGATAAAGTTACAGTAAAATGTTCTGAATATTATAAAGGAGATCATAATTATATTGATAACTTAAGATTAGCAATTAATAAGAAAGAGTTTACAGATTGGTTAGCGGACATAGCATACAAATAATCAACTGCAGGACTCATAAGCCCGCGATCACTATCCAAATACCGTTTCCCGCAACCCTTATTACAACTTACACTAAATATTGACACACATAGGTCACAGTGAGAAGGTGTTGTTTATGAGGGTATTTATTGCAGCATTAGTTTTAATCTTTAGCCTTCAATCCTGGACCAAGGCTGATGATATTAGAGACTTTGAAATTGCTAATATAAGTGTTGGAGAAAGCTTATTAGAATTTATGAATATTAAAGATATTGAAAAACAATTAATTGAAAATGATTATCTTTATAGTTATACTGACAAAAAGTTTATCTCAATTTTAGTTACTGGAATAAAATCTGATTTATATGATAAACGCATTATAGTTGAGGTAAAAAGAAAAAATGACTTAAAATATATTATATATAGCGTTAGAGGTGAGATGATCTTTCCTGGTATGACTAAATGCTTAACATCAAAGAAAAATATTATTACAGATATACAATCAACCTTTAGCAATATAAAAAAAGAAGATTGGATCAGAGATTTTCCTGGATATACTGATAATAAATACAAGATACATGGAACGAATTTTAATTTTAATTCTGGGGATTCAATAGCGATAATTTGTAGTCAATTTCCCAGAGACGTTAAACCAAAAAGAGTTGATAGTTTTTATGTAGCTATAAGAT
>CAJQRZ010000039.1 GCA_905612435.1 uncultured Candidatus Pelagibacter sp. | reverse complement strand
CGAAGTGCTAGTGCCAGTTTTATGTTGGTCAACATCTATTTGGCCTTTAGTTCAATTTGGCCTTAAGCCAATTTTTGTAGATATTGATATAGAAACATTAAATATAAATATATCTCAATTAGAAAAAAAAATTACAAAAAAAACTAAAGCTATAATGCTAATAAATGTATTAGGAATTAGTAGTGATTTATTTAAGATAAAAAAAATTGCAAAAAAAAATAAACTTATAGTATTTGAAGATAATTGTGAATCTCTAGGAACTAAATTAAAAAATAAATACCTGGGAACTTTTGGAAATTATGCATCGTTTTCATTTTATTATTCACATCAAATAACATCAGGAGAGGGTGGAATGATTGCATGTGATAATGATAATGATTATGAGATATTATTTTCATTAAGATCTCATGGATGGTTTGGTGGTACTAGATTTTATACTCGTAAATCTAAAAGTTATAATATTTATGCTAAAAAATATCCAAAATTGGACCCAAGATATATTTTTTCTAACTCTGGATTTAATTTGAGGCCAACTGATATACAAGCTGCAATAGCTCACAATCAGTTTAGAAGACTAGATAAGTTAAAAAGAATGAGAAATATTAATAGAAATTTGATTTTAAACAAACTTAAAAAATCTAAATTTTGGAATAATCAATTTAATTTTATAAAACCTAATAAAGATTTTGACCCAAGTTGGATGGGATTACCAATTTTAATTAATGAGAAATTTAAATCCAAAAAAAATAACTTTATTAACTATCTTGATCAAGTTGGTATTGAAACAAGGCCAATAATAAGTGGCTCATTTGTTAATCAGCCTGCAGTTAAGCTTTATCAATTAAATAGAAAAAATGAAAAATTTAAGGTCGCTCAAAAAGTGCAAGATCTAGGTTTTCTAATAGGATTACATACAAATAAAATTTCAACAAGAAAGTTACAATTAATTCATGACGCTTTTTTTGAAATTGATAAAATTTAGAAAGGGCATGTAGTTCAGTGGTAGAACGCTACGTTGACATCGTAGAGGCCATAAGTTCAATTCTTATCATGCCCACCAATTAGAATTTTTAATTAAAGAAATTGGATATATATTTAATACAGTTTGTTGTAATTATTTTTTGTTTTAATATAGTTATTTTTACTTAATGGAAATCTTTTACTGTCGCCACAAATTGAACTTTAGGAAATATAATAGATTTTCATATATTAAAGTTACTATTTATTAATTTATTATAAAAAATGAATAATTATAATCATTGTTTACTTAGTAAAAAAATGTAAAATATTCGTTTAAATCAAAAAAAAATTATATTTACAGTGATCAAAAACAAAACAAAAAAACTTAATATAATGTATGCAGATTTCTGCTACTATAATAGACATACTATGTCTTCGAGATTTGTTCCTCTCAGCATAGGAATGATTGCACAATACTCTAAACAAAAATTTGGCGAAGATATAAGTGTTAGTTTATTTAAAAATATTGAAAAGTTTTTTGAAAAAGCAAAAGAAAATCCCCCTGATGTTGTAGGATTATCAATTTATTTCTGGAATAAAGCAATAAGTCAATACGCTGTTAAACGTTTAAGACAAATGTTTGGAAAAAAAGTAATCATTGTCGTAGGTGGACCTAGCATAGATAGTAACTTAAGAGAGCAATATAATTTTTTAACAGATGATTTTCCTGAAGCTGATGCAGCTGTTATAAATGAGGGTGAATTAGGCTTTTATAATTTAATTAAAAATATTCTTGGAGATCCACAAAATATATTCAAAGATCCTATAGATGGCTTGTCTTTTTTAAGAGGAAATACAGTTGTAAGTGGTAAGCCGGTAGGATTAACACTAGATCTAAAAACAATGGGATCACCTTATCTTTCAGGTTTAATGGATGAGTTTATGAATTCTGATTATCAACCTTTAATTCAAACTTCTCGTTTTTGCCCTTATACATGTGCTTTTTGTGTATCTGGAAAAAACAGAGGAAAACTCCGTGGTTATCCAATTGAACAAATAGAAGAAGAGTTAAAGTATGTTTCAAAAAGATATGCAGACCGACCTCATCATACTATGTACATGGTAGACGAGAATTTTGGAATTTTAAAAAGAGACGTTGAAATTGCTAAAATATTAAAAAAATGTAAAGAAGATATAGGCTATCCTCAGAGCGTATTCTTTTATAATGATAAAAGATTTACAGGTACTTCCAGAGAGGTTTTGGAAATATTAAAAGATATGTCTCAATATGGTGTTACTTTAGCTTTACAAACTGAAAATCCTGAAGCACTCAAAGCTATAAATAGAATAAATGTTACAGAAAAAGAAATTGATAGCGCAATAACATGGGCAAAAGGAATAGGCCTTGATACTTCTACAGAACTAATATTTGGAATGCCGCATGACACAAGAGATAATTTTGTTAATTTATTGAATAGATCTATAGAAAGAGGTTTTGACAATGTATTAATTCACAATTTATTGCTCATGGATGGCATTGAAATGAACCGTAAAACTTATAGAGAAAAGTACAATTATAAAACTAAATTTAGGTCAAACGCAACACATTATGGTATGCACGAAGGAACATTCTTTTCGGAGCACGAGGAAACTCCCGTCTCTTCACATTCCTTTAGTAATAAAGATTTTTGGGATGTTCGTGGACTTAACTTCATGTTCTACGCTACTTTTAACCTTAAGTTTCAAAAATGGTTTTTTCAATTTATTAGACATTTGGGAATACCACTTTCAGAATTTTATTCATGTTTAATGAAACCCGATCTAAAAAATGAATGGCCAAAAGAATATTTAAATTTCCTCAGTGATTTTAAAACTCTCGTGGAAGAAGAGTTGTTCGATACAAAAGAAGAAATGATTGCAAAAACAAAAGAAATTTATATAAAGAATAAAAATAATGTAGGTGAACCCACTAGAATAAACCCAACTTTTGGTGCTAGGTTGATCTATCTAGAAAGCAAATGGGTAAAAGATGTTTTATTGCAACATCTTGATTTAATTAAAGGAAAAACCCTATCTTCTGAAGATAGGAAGCTTGCAGCATCATTAATTGATTTAGCTGACAGTGAAAGAATAAATCTAATAAAAATTGAAGAAAAAGAACCAATAAAATTTACTGTTGATGTAATAAGTTGGAAGAAAAATAAATTTAAAGAATCTATAAAAAATCTTAAGATGCCAGAAAAATCTGTAAAATTTTTAATTAATAAAAGTCAAGCTTCAATGATTAGTAGTTTTCAGAAAAGATTTAATACGTACGAAGCAAATGATTTTTATAATGCTGCGATGGATTTTGTACAACCTAGAAGGTACTTACTTCATACCCTTCACTATGGTGAATAGTTAACCTGTGGTACACAAAGCAACATTAAAATAACACTCAATAAAAAATGTTCTTGTTAGACACTAAAACTTGTTGTATTTATTGACTTAAATGTAAGGGCCTGTAGCTCAGTTGGTTAGAGCAGTACACTCATAATGTATTGGTCCCTGGTTCGAGTCCAGGTGGGCCCACCAAATTTACCATGATTTACAATAACAATATTTGTATATCACGCATTAATACTTAGTTTTTAAGCTAACAGAAAATATGCTTTTATAAAGATAAATTTGTATTCAACTTATCCTCGATGAGTCGAGAGTGAGTACAGGATTTAAATCTGTAGTACCTTGAATCATATTCTATTTAAATGACTCTCTAAGTAACTCTATGGAGTTTTAAACAATATGTTTGAGGGTGCAGGCAGGGTGTTATGGGGGTGTCCTATATAATATATATGTGCTTATGATAAATTCTAGGTTAACTCTGTTAACTACATTGTGGTTAACTTAGTGTTGAATAAATACAAAATCTTGCTTTACCTAAATCAGTTGTTCTAAGTATGGATGATAGGGGATATTATTACTTAATATTGGGAACAGACTTTAATTTAAAACTCCTAAAAATATAGCCCATTGATTTATATAAACTACTGGCATTCTGATGTTGGACTATAAATGAATCATGAATAGCTAGTATTGGTATATTTTTGTTAACCATATTATCGATAATACTTTCAGCTATACAACTATCCTTAAACTGTAATCGTTTTCCAACACCACTAAATAAATGATGTTTGATTGGACTATTCTCTTTTTCAAATAATTTAATTCTTCTCCATATCTCTTTAGCATAAGGAATGTTTAATTGTTTTTTATTACCAAGAGAATAATTCTTGTCATTATTACCCTTAATCCCTCCTTTTACTGCATAAACAAATTTACTTTTATCAGTAATATTTAAAGCTATTGTAATTATCAGTTTATTAATACCTCTTTGATTTCTATCTACTCCCTTAAGTATATAGGGATCAGCATTAGGTTCATTTAAATCATAATAATTAAGACCTTCCTCAGAATATAATAAATGAATATTTAGATTGGCATAATCCAACTCCACAGTTTTGTTGTCATTAATAGTGATATATTCTCTGATATCCTTGCTTAAATTTACCCACCAAGAACCGTAGTATCTACCTCCCAACTCAAAGGAATTATCGTTAAAAATTCGATAGTATTCCTTGTTGTTAAAATTAATTGGATTTATTTTTAAATAATTAGAAACCTTCTTGTTTATCGTGAGCTCAATATTGGTTCTGTGTAGTAACTTATTATAAGCCTGTAATTTAGTTCTCATTAAACGAGTACCTGAATTATCCTCGTATTCCTTAAACTTTTTCTTTGTATCCTTTAAACGAATACAATCCATTTGCTTTGTATCTAAATACTTTGGAGTTATTTTAAATTCATCAAAGGCTTGAAGGAGTTTTTGAGAAGGACACATTCTTGAACGTGTACCTTTTTTAATTTCTTTTTTGTACCTTCCTTTAATATGCTCTATCCAGCCATATTCTTTAAGGCTATCTACCAGAAATATTAGAGGTCTAAAGGATATGCCATTTGAGTTATATCTCTTTGATTTTTTATAGTAACTTCTGGCTCTGGAATAGAAGACATATAAATTTTTCTCAATGTCATTTACCCTATATAAATTAGCTAATATTACTCGTAGTTGCCTTATATAAATTTTTAAATACTTAGGAGTAATCTTATGTTTAAAGTTTAATAAAATTTTATCGACTAATTGCCAGGCTTGTTTACCATTTAAATCTAAAGCGATATTAAAAATTATATCATTATCTCCTGGTTCATCTCCATCGATCTGACCAATTTCTATCATGATCTCTCGTTTAGTTTTACCCTCAAAAAGATCTGCCATTTACTGTTATATGGTGGCTAATTGTGAAAGTTCAACTCTTAGTACGGTACCAGTGAGTTCAACTAACCTTTTCATTATCTTTGAATCTGGAAACCTTAATTAAAAGAATTAATAAATGTAAATGTGGGATACATGGCACAATGATAACTTGTATTAAGACAATAATATTTAGCTGCAAAATTTTAGAAATAGTGTAATAAATATTTATGACTAAATTTAAACTTGCAGAATTTTTTAGTGGACCTGGAGGTATGGGTTATGGTGCAGGCTTAAGCAAGGTTAAGGATAAAACAAGTATCCATTCAATTGAGCACGCATGGGCTTCAGATTATCATCAAGCCTCTTGTAATACTTATGAGAAGAATATCAAAACCAAAGCCATATTCTGTGAAAAAGTTGAAATTTTTTTTAATCTAGTTGATAAAAAAAAGATCATTCTTCCAAAGTTTGATTGCTTTGCTTATGGTTTCCCTTGTAATGATTTTAGCAATGTTGGCGAAAGTTTGGGGATTAAGGGAAAGTTTGGTCCTCTCTATACGTACGGAGTTGAACTAATAAACAGATATCATCCAACTTGGTTTGTGGCTGAGAATGTTGGTGGAATTAAAAGCTCAAATGAAGGAAAAACTTTTTTAAAAATTCTTAAGGATCTAGAGAATGCAGGCAAAGGCTATAATTTGACTGTTCATAAATATAAGTTTGAAGACTATGGAATTCCTCAAGCACGACACAGAATAATTATTGTGGGTATTAAAAAAGAATTAAACATTAAGTTTAAAGTTCCTAAACCTAATTATAAAACTATGACTGCTAAGGAAGCATTAAGTAATATACCTGCTAATGCTCATAACAATGAACTAACAAAAAATTCAAAACAAGTAATTGAAAGATTAAAATATATTAAACCAGGCAAAAATGCTTTTAACTCTGAAATTCCAAAACACTTACAGTTAAATGTTAAAGGTGCAAAGATTAGTCAAATCTATAGAAGGCTAAACCCTAACAAGCCTTCTTATACTGTGACTGGCAGTGGTGGTGGTGGAACACACGTTTATCACTGGAAAGAAAATAGAGCTTTGACAAATAGAGAAAGAGCTAGACTACAAACATTTCCTGACAACTTTATCTTTACTGGCTCTAAAGAAGAGGTTCGTAGACAAATTGGGATGGCAGTACCTGTGCAGGGTGCTAAAATAATATTTGAAGCTATACTAAAAACCTTTGCAAATATTAGCTATTCAACGATTGATAGTAATTTAGAAGATATTTAAAAAAACTACAGACTCTTATGAATAAAGTTTTTATACTTTTTCATGGCTATAAATAAAAAAGATAGAGAGCTATATGAAAAATATTCCCAAAAATTAGCCGAAACATTAAAACTTCCAAATAATGAAAAATTTATAGATGATTATTTTTCAAAAATTATGGTTGGATCAGAAATTGAAAATCTAAATGACAATAGTTTTGAAGATTGGTTAGAAAATAGACTTAAACCTAATTTGGTATTTCTGGACGAAAAAGATTATTTAGAAATGGCAATTGAAGCCTTAGAAACTACTGGAAATATTGCTAAAACAAATTTTGGCTCAGCTCAACAAAGGGATGAGATGGCTTTATGGATTAATAAAATTACTGGTTATCTTGGAGAGCTTGCGTTTAAAAAAAAATTAATCAGTGATTTTAATCTAGACTGCAAACTGCCTCACAGTGCCGGTACTGCAGAAGAAAATATGCCTTCTGATATCCCATTAATAAAAGATGCTAACGAAGAAGGTTTTAGAGAACCAAATCTAAAAATTAGTATCAAACAAACTAAGTGGAGTGGTGTTTGGCTAGATCTTGGAACTCAGCATGAAAAAAGTGATATTTATGTTCAAGTTAAAGTAAATACTGGAGCAAATCTTTTTATGTCTTACCTCAATCATTTGGGTTTTTTTAAAGATGTCTTTTTAAAAAAAGGTGTGGATGAAAAAATTATAACTGAAGATAAAAAAGATATAATATCATCCACAATTAAGAAATTTGAAAATCATTCTTTATTTGCTTACGTGGCTGGTTTTACAAAAATAGAAGATACCACCTTTAAATATGAAGGAGAAAAAAAAACTGGAAGGAAATGGAAGATATATCACATTAAAAAAGCTGAGGGTTTACTGACTCAAAAAATTTTAGACAATATAAAAAGTGAAAATGATGTTGATAAAATTAACATTATCCCTATCGAAAAATTTAGTACTTATCCAAGATATATTGTAAGTATTTCAAAATTAAATTATAAAAAAGAAGATTGGAAAAAAATTATTAACCAACTTTAAAATGAAAAAACTATTTTCAACGATATTGGTTTGGGTTTGACTATTCAAATGCTTAGATAGTTTATAATTATGAATGAAAATAACGATAGATTAAAAACCGCCTCAAGGTTGAAAAACTGGATAGCTTGCAATTATACAACCATAAATGAAATTAATAAAAAAGATTTAAAGAAAAAACAATCATCTACTACTGAAAAAATTAGGAAAGAAAGAGGAGATGAATTTGAAGAAAAAATCTACAAAAAACTAATTAAACAATATCCCAAGCATATTAAAATAAAAAAAGATGATGATCGATTTGAAAAAACAAAAGAAGCTTTAAAAAAAGGTTACGACCTAATCCACAAAGCTCACTTTAAATATAAAGGCTGGATTGGTGAAATTGATTTTCTTATTAAAGATCAAAATAAAAAAACTAAAAAAGGCAAATGGAGATATGAGGTATATGATACAAAACTCTCTTCTATTGCAAAAACTGATCATATTACTCAAATTAGTTTATATTCAGAATGGATTGCAACACAACAAGACAATGAGTTACCAGATTTCATGTATTTGATCTTGGGCATTAAGGATAAAGAAAAAAAGGTTAATATTTTAAAAATTGATGAAGAAGTAAAACAATATAAGACACAAAATTATCAATTATATTTTCAAAATAATAATGCAAATTATATTAAATTTCTTGAGAGTGAAAAAAAAAATACATACCCAGAACGATGTGGTTTTTGTGCTATGTGTGAGTGGACTGATGTTTGTGATAAAATATGGTTAGAAAAAGATCACCTCAACCAAATTGCTAAGATTAGAAAAGATCAAATAATTAAGATTAAAGATCATGGTATACAAACTCTATCACAATTTGCGAAACTTAAAAAAACAGAAAAGATAAAAGATTTACATCATAGAATTTTTCAAAAGCACCTCGCACAAGCCGAATTATTAATAGAATTTAAAAAAACTAAAATACCTCAATTTAAAGTACTGCCCTTAGAAGCTGAAAGAGGATTCAACAAAATGCCCAAACCAAGTGAACATGATCTTTTTTTTGATATTGAGGGATTAGATAAAATATTAAATTCAGAAGAATCTGAACAAGATAAGCAAGCCCTGGAATATCTTTTCGGTATTTATGACCATGATAACAAGAAAGAACCCTACAAATATTTTTGGGCACACAATCAAGATGAAGAAAAAGAAAAATTTATTGAACTTTTAGAGTTTATAGACAAGCATTTAAAACAATATCCAGATTCACATATTTACCACTTTAACCACTATGAAAAAACAGCGTTAACTAAACTTATGAGTAAACACGACACACATCTTGAACAAGTTAATGACCTTTTACGATATGGTAAGCTAGTAGATCTTCTTGCTGTTGTTAATCAAGGTATGCAGGTTTCTGAGAGAGAATATTCACTTAAAAATCTTGAAAAATTTTATCAATACAAAAGAAAAGGTGAAATAAAAAAAGCTAATGAAAGCACAGATAAATACCTTGATTGGATTGAAACAGGAGAAGAAAAACTATTAGATGAAATCAAACTTTATAATAGAGAAGACTGTGAAAGTACGTATTTTCTTAGAGAGTGGTTGCATCCAAAAAAACCAAAAGATTCCCTTTATGCAATAAAAAAAGAGCCGGAACCAGAAACAACAAAATGGGAAAAAAAAAATGAAGAGTTGAAAAACGATATTGAAAAAAATTGTAAAGATGAAGAAATAAAACAAATATTAAAAGATGTTTTGGGATTTCATAAAAGAGAAGAAATGATTTACTGGCAGAGAATATTTAATCGTGCTGGAAATAAAAATGACGAAGATTTGATTGATGATGCTGAATGCATAGGATTTATGGAAAAAATTAATGAAGAGTTGGGGAAAGATGGAAAAGGGAAAACAATAAAAATTTTTACTTACAAATTCTTAAAACAAGATTTTAAAGTTCAAGAAAAAGACAGGGTTATAAATGCTACAGATGGTGACCTTGATACATATACAGTAGGAAAAGTACTTAGTATTGATGAAAGTAAAAAAGATGAAAATATTATAGAAATATCAACCTTAAAAGATTTACCTGAAATTTTATCAATAGCGAAAGGGGAATTTTATGATCATAAGACTATTATTGATGCAATACGTAGATTTGTTGAATCTGCGGTGAAAGGTGAAAAAAAATATAAAGCAACATATGAAATCTTAAAAAAAAATTATCCAAAAATTAAAAATATTAAAGAAGCAGATGCAATTATAAAAGAAGGTGATTTTTTAAAAGAATCTTTTAAAACGGTAGAATCTATGGATGATAGTTATCTCTATTTTCAAGGCCCTCCTGGTGTTGGAAAAACACATACAGCCGCATATATAATTATAGAATTAATTAAAAAATCAAAAAAAATTGGGATTACAGCAAATAGTCATAAAGTAATATTTAATTTATTAAACAAGATAGAAGAATTATCTGTAGATGAAAAAAATGAATTTTCATTTAAAGGGTATCATAAGGGTAGCAGTAGTGACCCAGAAAAAAGATACGTTGATGGAAAATTTATAAAACATATTAGTGGTAGTAAAAAAATTTCTGGTAAATCTTTTGATAAGATGGATTTAGAATTTAAGGCCCTGGATGCAGATTTATTTTCTGGGACTGCCTGGTGTTTTTCTAGAACTGCTTGTGAAGAAAAATTAGATTACATTTTTGTAGATGAAGCAGGTCAACTTACGACAGCAGATATTGTTGCGATCTCTTTGTCTGCAAAAAATGTTGTAATTATTGGCGATCAAATGCAATTAAGTTCTCCAATTTCTGCTGTTCACCCTGGAGAATCTGGAAAATCACTTCCTGAATATTTATTAGAAGGTAAAGATACAATCAGTTCTAATAAGGGTATTTTTATTGATAAAAGTAGAAGATTACACCCAAAACTCTGCAAGTTTACATCTGAGAACTTTTACGATGGACGGTTAAAAAATTTGGATATTACAGAGAAAAGAAAAATTACCTTTTCAAAAAAAGAAAACTTATTACCAGAAACAGGAATTTTAATGGTGGATGCCAAGCATAAAGAGGTGTGTAGACAAAAAAGTGAAGAGGAGGGAAAGATAGTAAAAGATTTTTATAATAAATTGCTTGGAAGTACTTTTTTAGATAATAAAAATCCTAAAAAGATAATGAACGAAGAAGATATTTTAGTAGTTGCTCCTTACAATGTTCAAGTTAATTATTTAAAATCAATCCTTCCTAAAGAGGCTAGAGTTGGAACTATTGATAAATTTCAAGGACAGCAAGCTCCAGCAACTATTATTAGTATGACTACAAGCGATCCTGAAAGTTTACCTAGAAATGTTGATTTTTTCTTCAGCAGAAATAGGTTGAATGTGGCTATATCTCGAAGTCAGTGTTTATCAATTGTTATTATGAATAAAAAAATACTAGAAATAGCTTGTAAAAAAGTAGAACATATTCTTTTGATTAATACTTTTATGAAATTGCTTGAGTTTGAGAAAACCCTCTAATTGGAATGCAAGTAGAAAAATTACCACATTTACAAGTTTGTGACTAAATTTTAAAAATTAAACAGTTATTGAAATTTTTAAATGATTTGGTATAGTCAAAATAAGATTGGTTATTAAAACTAATTATTTGCTACGTTGAGAGACTTATATAAGACTGTTTTTTGATAGATCTTCTCTCAGTTTATATAAGCCTCTCAACTACAGAGTAATCGCTACCTCTTGCTACAGAGGATTCGCGGCCGTTTAATTTTTCTTAATAATCTAATCGCTAAATATAACAAAACTTTGCGTTTTGTTTCTGAATAAGAAGATCTATTTTGTCTATAGGTTCTTTGTATTCATTTAACAAATCCAAAGTCAGAAAGGAAAAATGAAAGCGAAAGACATAAAAGAAAAAATAGATAATGCTAAGTATGCGAAGCTAATAAGATTAATATCCATACTATCACCAGAAGATCATCAAAAATTTTTAAATGACATAGATTTAATTCTTTGTAATTTTTTAGATTTAAAAATGGATGATTTGCCCTGGATAAATCCATCTAAAAATGATGAAAAATGGGAACAGATAATGGATAATTTAAGATTGGTAATTGCCAAACTTGAATTTGAGTCTCAAATGGAAAAAAGGACGGTACATTAATGCAAAATAAATTTTCCCATATATTAAAAGAACGATTGGATAATAGGTTGGAGTGGAGAGAGTATTATGAATATATCCTAACTCATAAGGAGCTCGCAAAAAGGGCTAAAAAAGAATTTTATAAAGATAAACCCTTGATGAATCTCACTTTAAACCTTTATTTCCTGCCCTTAAATTTATTTAAATACCTTTTACATCTTAAAGCATGGCATTATTATCAGATGGTAGATACAGAAATTGAGGTGCTAAAAAAGGAGATGAACGATGAAGGAAACTGATTAGGATTAGGTGATGAAGAGGTTAAATTTTAGAAATAATGTTTTTGGTGAAAAAAAGTTTTATCAAATTGTATTTGAACGTAAAAAAGTTTCAACAATTTGGGGTGGCATTACATCATCAATAAAACGTGAATTGTATTATCCCGAACCTCAAAATTGGTCTTATAAAGAAATAAAATTTAATGGGTACGAGGCAATTTCATACTACAGTCAAAAACTTAAGAATAAAAAAAGAAATAATAATGGTTTAGAAATTATTTTACAAATACAATCATATTTACCTGAAATAGTTTCTTTTTATAAAGGTGGGTGGAAGAACAATAAAAAAAATGGAAAAGGACTCTGGTCTAACCATCACCCTTTAATTGGCCAATGTACAACTGCTGGCGCAGATAATCCCAAATATATAGCGAAGCTAGATATATACGAAGAATGTACTTTTACTGGGACATTTAAAAATGATGAATTTAATAAAGGTATTTTTGTAAATGATATGGGGACTTTTAATGGAAATTTTAAAAAAGGCAAAATGTTTAATGGAACTCTTACATATTGGATAAAAAAATCTAATAAAAAAAAATTATCTAATATTAAAATGAAAATTAAAGATGGAAAAGAATTAATGACAAGTGAAATTAAAGATTTTCTAAATGATAAAAATAGCTAAGGCGGGATGATGAAGGAAAAGGTAATTAAATAATGATTATCGCAAAATTAAAATGGAATACACCTTTATACAAAGTAGATGAATTTGTAACTAAGTTTAGAAATAAGGTTAAAAATAAGCAATTTGATCTTGAAGTGAAGCTTACTGATACAGAGTGTTTGATATATTTATTTAAGAAGTTTCACTAATGAAAAAATAAAAAAGGAAAAAAAATGAGCCAAAAAATTATATGCCCAAAGTGTCAAGCAGAATTTCCTATGGAGGAAGGACTAAAATCTCATCTAAAGTCGTTAGAGGAGTCAACTATTCAAACCACTCAAAAACAAGAATTAGAGAAAATTCAAAACTTAGAAAAAGAAAATAAAAAAAAAGATGAAAAATTACAAAAATTTAGCGAAGAAAAAGAGGCTGATATAAAAAAAGCAATAGAAGAGGATAGAGTTAAAAATGATAAAAAAAATAAAGATCATTACGATAGCGTATTAGAGACGCAGGTGGGAAAATATAAACAAAATACGGATCTGAAACAAAATGAGGAAAGAGAAAAATGGAAAATTGAAAAAGATAGATATACCAAACAAATCGCAACGTTAAATCAGAGTATTAATCAGGGAAGTACAGTTGATCAAGGTTCGGGAAGCGAAGTTTCATTAGGTGAATTTTTAAAAAAAATTTTCATAGATTATAAAGACAAAATTAAAGAATATGAAAAAGGCGAACCTGGAGGCGATTGGATCCAAGAAATTATTGAGAATGATACTGTAATAGGTAAAATTTTATATGAAAGAAAAAATACTAAAGGTTGGAGTAATAAGTGGATAGGAAAATTGCAAGAAGATATGGAAGCCTCAAACTCAGATTTTGGTATAATATTTACAAGAACCACGCCAAAAGACTTTCCAAAAGATGCTAAATTCACGCACAAAGGTAATATTTTTATATGTAGATATGATTATGATGCCCTTAGCAATTTAGCCCAAACTCAAAGATGGCTAAAGACTCAGTTAAGCAAAGAAAGAAAATCAGGTACAGAAAATGAGTTATCAGCTTTAAAATTTTGGGAAAGTCCGAAAGTTAAAAATGCAACGTTTAAAGCAATAGGGGATCGATCTGATACAAGAAAACAATTGGGATTAGCAAAAAAGAATATAGATAATGCAATTGAAAAAATAGATACCATGGGAACAAATCTTGACAAAATTTTTACTGAGATCGAAAAAATTGGATTATCAGCTTTTTTAGATAAGAAAAAAGAAACTGATTAGGATTGAGAGATGAAGATTTTAAAAGGACTAGTTTTAGATAAACTTAAAGAAAAAGATAGTGTTGGATCTTCAATTTGGGGCCCCATTGGAAACTCAAAATGGAAAAATGATATCCTTAATGACAAGGATGTTATGTTTTTGGCTGCTAAAAAAGGAATAAGTTTATCTGAAATTAAAAATTCTAAATTTATTAATAATGAAAGATTTTTACTTTTATGTACAGGACATATCGCCTCTTTTGATAATTTAAAGTATTTGTTTGGGATTAAGTCAAAATTTATAAACGATAAAAGATTTATTAAAAAAGTTACAAATACTATTGACAAATTTTTAACCCTAAAAAAATATAAATCTAAATTTTTTAAAGATAAGGATATTGTGTATTCACTTTTAAGATATAGAGCTGATGCAATAATTTTTGCTGACCAAAAATATATTAAAGACAAAAAATTAGTTATGAAAGCAATGAATTTACTTAAAAAACAAAAAAAAAAAATAGATTCTGAGTTTTATGGTGAATTAGAACTTGTGTTAAATAATGGTTCAAAAAAAAATCACCCTTTAAAAAAATATTATATTGATGAAAAATTTGTAGACATGGCAATTAAATTAGATGGCAATATTTATTCAGGATTATCAGATAAACAAAAATTAATAAAAAAATACGCTTTAGCAGCTGTTAAACATAATAATTACAATCTTGAATTTGTTCCATTTAATCATAATAATTACAGAGAAATATTAATCATAGCGATAAATTCTATGGGTATAATCCAATATATGGATCCAAAATATAATGCCGATGAAGAAATATTATTAACTGGTATTTATAAAATGAGTCAATCAATAGGATCCATGTATAATAACGAAGGAAGTAAATTTTTTTGGTATTACGCAAATAAAAAATTAAAAAAAAATAAGCTGTTTATTATTAAAGCTCTAAAGTTAGGATTTAGTTCAATTATCACTGCTGATGATAAATTTGGTACTTCTGATTTTAATAAAGATATAATTTTTGATAATGACATTAAAAAAGTTTACTGGGATAAAGCTGTGACACAATTTAAAGACTTAAAATTCAAATCACCTATAAAAGAATTAATTCATAAGTCTTTAAATCAACTCTTAAAAAAAAATTAGAATTGGATGATGGAATGAAGAAAACAATAAATTTTCCTGATGAATCTAAGTATGTTGGTGAAGTCAAAAATGGCAAACCTAATGGAAAGGGAACTTTAACATATCCTGACAAAGGTGGAAAATATGATGGTGATTGGAAGAATGGCAAATATCATGGGGATGGAAAACTAACATACTATGATGGTGGAATATATATTGGACAATTTAAAAATGGAAAATGTGATGGATATGGTGATTTTAAAATAAGAGGTGGTCAAAAATATTCTGGTAATTGGAAAAATGGAAAATATCATGGTCAAGGAACTTTAATCTGGACTAATTGGGATGAAACTTCACATAAAATAACTAAAGAAAAATATATTGGAGAATTCAAAGACGGTGAAATTTATACTGAAAAAAGACTTAATTGGGAATTGTCAGAAAAAGATAATGAAGAAGACTATAAATTTAAAGTTATAAGTGAATTTGATTATGAGGGTGTAAAAAGTAAGTTTAATTTTAATAAGTTTCTTAATTTATTAAAAGATGAAGATGATATTTTTTCACTAATCCTAAAATCTTGTGATGCTGATAAAGACTCATTAATCTTAGAATTTATGAATCCTAATGATGATATTAATCCAGATATGAATCAATATGTAGATGATATAATGTATAATAAGTTTTTACCTAAAATAAACTCAAATTTTTCTTACATTCCAGCATCATGTTACTATACCTATTCTGATACTTTAGGAGAAAGTTGGTTTAGTAAATTAGATATTTTACAAATAAAAAAACATAATAAAATTTATATCGTAAATAGTGGATGGGTAAGGAATAATTATTTTTATTCAAGAGTGATAAAATCCCTTGATATTAAAGTGAGTAAAAATATCTTAATGGATGAATTAATTAAAGGTATGAAGGAACATTTTTTTATGCCAGGTGTAGTGGGGTTATCTGGAGGTTTTAAATGGAAACTTAATAACATTTTTAAAAATATTATACCTCATACCGATAGTATAATTCATTTTGACCAATCAAGAATGGAAGATAATTGTTTTATTTTTTTAACAAACAATGCTGAAAATTATAAGTATTGTCGACCTGTTTTAGATAATCATCATTATAATGTTGAATCTGGAGGTTTTGATGTTTGGTCTGAACCAGAAATATCAGACTCTATTGAAGAGCAGAAAGTAAATAAAAAATTTAGAAAAATTATAAAAACAAAATTTAGTAATCATTTTCATTTTAATTGTAAGTTAAATAAGTGGGAAGAGAGTGATATTTTTTCTAGCAGAAAATAAAAAAAACCCCCGAAACTTTCATTCCGAGGGTTTAAATTTTTCTAGGTAACTAGACAGTTTGGAATGGTTTTACATTCACACACATACTACGCCAATACTCGCTTATTTAAGAAGTTCATTGAAAAGTTCATTGCAAGAATGGTCGTTTTAGAAAGCAAGTAGAAAGATGACTTCATTGAGGAGTGGGGTTAGAATAGTTTTGATGAAAAAATTCAAAGGGAAAAAAATAGAAAAAAATAAGTTTAAAGGAGAAGAAACTTTAACAGTTAAAAATAAGGTTGTTATTGACGAATTTAATCAAGAATATGATGGATTTGTTGATGTTGATACAGGGCGTCCTCATGGAGAAGGAACTTTAACAGTTAGAAAAAAAGATAAAACTCTTTGGAAAATTGAAGAAGGAATATTTCAAGATGGACGGTTAACAAAAGGATCTGAAACTACTTATTTTCTTCATGATGATCGTAATTATATAGAAAAAGAAATAGGTAAATGGAGATTTGATAAAGATAAAAATTTTTGTGAAGAATTTATGTCAGGCAAAGGTGAAGAACTTTATTACAGAACAGAAAAAGATTTGAAAAACAATAAATATTTTGGTTATGTAAAGGGAACATTTGATAACGGAACTCTTATAAAAGGTGAAATTCTAAACCCTTCTTTAATTAATTATACCGAAGAAAAAGGTGTTAAAAAAATTATCTATGATGGTTCAATTAAGAAGGTTTGGGATGAAAATCAGAAAATTCATTTGAATTTAAGTAAAGGTAAAATTTACTATGAAGTTTTACCTTTAAGCGAAATATCTCAGTATGCATCCAATACTGATCGACCAGAAGGACAAGGTGTAGAATACGAGGGAGAGATTAGATTTGATACTCCACATGGTGAAGGAGAAATGACTTTTGAAGATGGATCTAAAAAAAAAGGATTCTGGTATAATGGATCAATAGATCTTTAAAAAAGAATTACATTCACCCACCTATTACGCCAATACTCACTTATTTAAGAAGTTCATTGAAAAGTTCATTGAGAAAACCGCCTAATTAGAAAGCAATTGAAAAGGTGATTTCATCGAAGAGTGGGGTTAGGGTTCAATATGAAGAAAAAACTAAAAGTAATTGATTATGTTTTTAAAAACTTTGACATAAAAAAATTTCACAAAATTATCGATACATATAAGGAAGATAGGGTTGATGAATTTTGTAATTTAGTACTAAAGTGTGTTGAAGAATATAATCCAAAATATGTCAGAACTAATGATGAACACGAGGATGATGAACAAATATTCTTAGAATATTTAGGTGAACTATTGAAAACTGGAGAGTTTTTTTTAAAATTTAAAAAAGATTTTAAAATTGAAAAATACTTTTTTAGTATTGTGGTTGAGGAAACTCTTTGGACTACTGCTTATATACTATTTAGTAAAAGTGAAAAAAAATATAGATTAATCCTTATACATTATGGTCGACACCCTGGTCAAGATTCTATAACTTTGATGAGCACTAAAAATAAATTCAACTTAAATGAAACTCTTAATGAGTTAAATAATTATAATCAAAAGTACCACGATATGGATAAAGAAAATCCACAAGGTGAATATAATTTAAATGCTCCTGATTTTAAAGTTCATAAACCTTTTGAGTTGTTTGATACTTTTAATGTAGCAAAAAATTTAGAGTATGGTGGGTTAAGTTTTGGTATGAAGAAAAAAGGAAATCAAAGCACAATGAATAAAATAGCAAGTGGATTAATAGGAGGCACTATTTTGTTCTTAATTTTAAATTTTATAGTGAAACCATTGATAGAAGAAAAAAAAGTGAATAAAGAAAGTATATCGGAGAAATGTGGAAAAATTAATTTATCAGAAAAAACAGAAAAGAATTTTTTATCTGATTTATGTAAAAAAATGGATACTGATTCACAAAAACAATCACAAAAAAAGATAATTGAAATGCTCAAAAAAGGGAGCAAGTAGAGAGATGACTTCGTCTTAGAGTTGGGGTAGGATTGACTTGATGAAAAAACCCCCAAAACTTTCATTCCGAGGGTTCTAATTTTGTTTAGTGTATGTTTTTAGAGTGTTCTCTGATTGGTAAGGAATTACATTCACACACATATTACGCCAACACTCACTTATTTAAGAAGTTCATTGAAAAGTTCATTGAGAAAATGGTTGTTTTAGAAAGCAATTCAAAAGATGACTTCATTGAAGAGTGGGGTTAAATTTGGGTATGAAAAAAATTGGAATAATAGGTTGTATATTGTGTTTAGGTCCTATTTCATATTTATTGTTACAAGGTTTTACTTTTCTTCAATCTATTGAACCACTTGTTGTGCCTTTTGGAATTTGTGTAGTTCTTATAATAATTGGAATTATAAGAGAAAAAAAGATGACGATGGAAGAAAAAATGAACAGAGAAAGAGATTGAAACAATTTATTGTCAACTATTTAAGTGGTAAATTTACTTTAAGCAAAAGTTTTTGGTTTGGGTGTGTTATAATTCCATTTGTTGTAGCATTGCCATTTATACCTTTATATATTTCTAGTGAAACAGATACTATTACATTAACTGGTTTCTATAAAATTTATAGAATACTCAGTTATTTTTTTCTTATATTGTTATTTATTGGTGCTTTTTTTAGTGCATTAAAATACATCAAAAACAAAAAAGATAATAATCAAGGATATGGTTTGTGGGGTGTAGCAGCAATAATTTATATAGTTTGTTATGCTATTCAAATTACCATCACTACTTACGGTCAATTATTTTAAATGAAAAAACTATCTCTATACATCTTTCTGAGTTTGTTGTGGTGCAATGTTGGGTTTGCAGATGTAGTCAAAGATGCATTAACTAACATTAAAAAAACAAAAGATTTATTAAAAGGAAATTATAAATGTCAAAGTATTCTTACTCAAGGAAGATGGACTTTCTCTTTTTCAGAAATATCAGGGAAAAATTATTATATTAAAAATGTTAGTGATGATAATCCTCCAAGCAAACAATTTGCTGTGTTAAAAAAATATAATATGTTGTTTTGGTACTATATACTTCCAGTTGAAGAAGATAGCGTTTTGATAGCAAATGTATTGAAATTAGAACCAAAAAGAGATGAAAATTTTATGTCTATAATAATATTCTTTGATGGAGATTTTACAAAAGAAGATTTAAGAAAGTTAAAAGATTCATCTAATGAATCTGAACAGGCATTTTTTAATCATGCTGATAATTTTGTTGAAACTAGAATTAACAGCGGAAGTCAAGGAAACTTTCAGAACTTTGATAGAGGTATATGTAAGTCTGACTATAAACCTTTAAAAAAAATACCTAAACTTTCTAATGAACAAAAAGAAATTAATAAAAAAAAACTTCTGGAACAACTGAAAAAATATAAACCAACAGAACTAGCACCAGGTGTAAAAAAGAAAACCAATTAATATAAAATAAAAAAAACCCCCGAAACTTTCGTTCCGAGGGTTCTAATTTTGTTTAGTGTATGTTTTTAGAGTGTTCTCTCAATGGGAACGAATTACATTTGCACTACATTCGCTAAAACATTACGCCAAATAACACTTCTAGTAAAAGTTCATTGAAAAGTTCATTGCAGGAATGGTAGTTTTAGAAAGCAAGTAGAAAGATGACTTCGTTGAGGAGTGGGGTTAAACTTAAGTATGGAAAAGAAAAAAATTAAAAAATTTATATTTAATCCAATATACGACAAATTAATTGAAGAAATTAAAAATAAATTAAAGAAAATTAAGTCTAAAGAAATAAAAAACAAAAAATATTCTTATATTGGTGAAATTAAAAAAAATTTACCAAATGGTTGGGGTAAAATGATTTGTATTGCACCAAACGGTCAAGAAGATGAAACAAAAATGGGAGAATTTAAAAATGGAAAATTAAATGGCAAGGGATATATAAAATTTAAGCATGATCTTGAATTGGTCGGTCATTTTAATAAAGATCGACTATATAAAGGTAGACAACTACACGGCAGTAGGACAAATAAAAAAGATAAGTATCATTTTGGTCATGAAATATATTTTAAAAAAAATAAAGAAGATGGATTTGCAAATATTTTTAAAACTGATCCCGGTCATTCAAAACCAACAACAAGGTACGAGGGTAATGTAAATAACAATATAGATCCACACGGAAAAGGAATAGCATGCATATATCCTTTTAACGCTATTGCAGAAGGTGAATGGAGGTGGCAATTTGCACATGGGGAATGCAAAGTTCAATATGAAGATGAATATTATGAGGGTATTTGGAAGTATGGAAAACTTATAAAATTAACATTAGAAGGAAAATGGATTAAAAATAAATTTCAAATTCTAAAAGATAAATCAAATATAGACAAAAGTTATGTACCATGGATATTCAAATATCCAATGGGTCTTCTGTGGTTATTAACTACTGAAACAGGATATCTTGATAGCGGAAGTTATGCTGAAGCAAAAAGAATATTTAATAATTATGAAAGTGGTGAGTGGTAAATTATTTATAGTTCAACATAAAAAAAACCCCCGAAACTTTCGTTCCGAGGGTTCTAATTTTGTTTAGTGTATGTTTATAGAGTGTTCTGGTCGGGGAAGTGTATTACATGTCCATGCCGCCCATTCCTTAATCAAGTTTCTTTGCTACATCCTCTACCTTTAAATTATTGTAAGTTCTAAGTAACATGCGTGGATCTGAATGTCCTGCAATCATCATAGTTTCAGCAACAGACAAATTCCTCTCTAGCATAAAATTAGTTAGAGATTGTCTTCTTAAATCATGGAAGTGTGCATCCTCTATTCCATAATGATCACAAAGTTTTTTAAACTGTTTGCTTAAAGCATTGCCTGTAATATTAAACGGTAGTTCAGCATTATTTAATAATGACATTGCTTTTAATGTTAAAGGGATTGTTCTGGGTTTTGTTTTTGCAATAGGTATGAATAATGTATTCCCATTAATGTCTTCAAGTTTAACCCTTAGAATTTCACTCTGTCTCATCGCTGTCTCTAGTGCTATTTGAATTATTAATCTTAGTTTAGGAGAAGCTCTATTCCCTTTAATAAGTTTATCCAATTCATGGTTGGTAAATCTTCTGTTTCTAGGTTCAGGACTTTTTGGTTTTCTAATATTTAAAACAGGATTTTCTATTTTATATCCCCATTCCTTTTTAGCAATCGTGTACATATGTGAAACAATTGCCAACCGTCTTCTAACCGATGATGATTTTAAAGTTTTAAGAGCTCGGTCTCGGTACAGAGCAACAACTCTACTATCTACAAAATTTAACTTATAGTTAACAAAGCTTTCTTTAAGCAAGTAACTAATCAATTTAGTTTCCATTACTCTAGATCTTTTGTGGATTACAATTTCATCCCTGTACCTTTTCAAGCATTCTTTAAATAGGGGGTAATGACACTTTTGAATATCATTATCCTCACGAAAAAAATGTAACTCAGTTTTTTTACCCCAAAGCTTTGCGTCTTTCTTGATTAAGAATGTTTTAGTTGTAGGGGGTTTACCTTTTACTCTAATGACACATTGCCACTTACCTAGTCGTTTTCTAATATAAGCCATAACTTTCCTTTCTCGTTTTTGAGTACGAGCGTGAGTACAAGGAACTGTTATTGGTTAATTATTGTTGTAATACCTGGGTAAAAGTTGGTTAGAGCAGTACACTCATAATGTATTGGTCCCTGGTTCGAGTCCAGGTGGGCCCACCAAAAATCATTGAAGTAATTGAAGTATTTGAATGAATTATTTAGCAGCAAAAGCAGATAAATTTTGGAATAGAGCTTCAATTTTTCCATCATTAGAATGTATTATAGATGAAAACTCTTCCCGCTGAGTTCTGGCCAGACTTAAACCTTCGATTATCAAATCTCTTATTAATAAATTATTAGGATCTTTTGTATAAACTCTCCATTCAATTTTTACCTCAGGTCTGCTCTCGGTTGAAGCTAATGTGCTGGATACTATTGTATAATTTTTATTAATTACTTTTTTTGAGTCTACCTCTATTTCTGGATTAGAATATTCAGCTAGTCTACTAGAAAAGCTTTTTAAAAAATACTTTGCGAACACTTTTTTGTATTTATCCAATTGATTTTCAGTTAAGTTTTTTTTGTGAACTCCAAGAGAGTAAAAACCTAATGCATCAATATCAACTGTATCTCTAGCTATATCTTTTAATTTTTCCACCCTTTCTTCTTTGTTGAAATTGCTAGAAAGTGTTTTAGCTGCTCTATTAACTGTTGATTGAATAAAAACATCTGCTTCAATTGAGTGGACTTTACTAATACTTGAAAGGATAATTATTAAAAAAGTTGCTAAAGGTAAAAATTTTTTCATGCTCTTATGTTATTTAGATTCTATTTCTTCCCAGTCACCTTCATACATAATTTCAATAGTTGCATTTCTATTTGCAATTTTTTTTTGTCTGTCTTGTAAGTATAAACTTCTTACAGATGCATAAAAATCCATAGAATTTTTTTCTAAATTATCTATAGACTCTAAATTTTTTGCCCTAAAGTCTATTCCTGTTAAAATTTTTGTTGTCACGTAGTCAGATTTATTCAAATATTCATTGTTGCCATGAGTAGAGGCATTATACCAAGGGTCTCCACCCAATACATTTATAAAGGAACCAGTAGTATCTCTAACAGTTGATGGTCCCAAAACTGGTAATACTAAATAGCAACCTGCACCCACTCCCCATACACCAAGCGTTTGACCATAATCCTCTTTTTCATACTTAGAAAAACCTATTTTTTTAGCTACATTAAATATTCCAAGAATTCCGGCAGTTGTATTGATAACAAATCTTCCTGTGTTAACTCCTGCAGTTTTAAACTCTCCTTGTAGAATATTGTTTGGTATGGTTATAAGAGAAGAAAGATTAACAAGCACATTACTCGTTCCAGTTCTAACTGGTGAGGGTAAGCTCCTATAACCTTTTGCAACTGGCTTAAAAATAATCTTGTCCAATCCTTGATTTAAAGAAAAAGTAGCTCTATTTAAACTTTCAAAACAATCTTTAACAGGTTTAGCACTTTTAGATAAATTGTTTTCACCATCCGTACCTGCATTTACATTTAATGTAAGTATAAAAGTGATTAAAGATGTTATTAAAAAATTTTTCATTATGTGTTAATTATATAGTGTATATGACAATAAAGTAAATCAAGATTTAGTGCTAAAAGCGACCAAAATATGACTATAAAAACAACTCTAAACTACTCCCCAAGCTTTAATTTTAATAAAAGAAATATCAAAAAAATTAAATTTATTATTCTTCATTACACTGGCATGAAAAAAGAATCGGATGTTATAAATAGACTTACTAAAATACAATCTGAAGTTAGCAGTCATTATTTAATTAAAAATAATGGAGAAATAGTTACTTTGGTACCCGATTTATATATTGCATGGCACGCAGGCAAATCTTCCTGGAAAAATTATAACTCTTTAAACAAGAATTCCATTGGAATCGAAATTAGCAACCCAGGACATCAGTATGGGTATAAAAAATTTTCAAAAAAACAAATCAGTTCTCTTTTAAAATTAAGCAAGTATTTAATAAGAAAATATAAAATTGATTCAAAAAATATTCTGGGACATTCAGATATTTCCCCAGATAGAAAAAAGGATCCAGGAGAGAAATTTCCCTGGAAACACTTAGCTAAAAATAAAATTAGTTTATGGCACACATTATCAAGTAAAATATTAAAAAAAAATAGAATGATTAAAATTGACAATATTAGTAAAAAATATTTTTTAAATAATTTGTTTAAGATTGGATATTCAAAAAAAATTCCAAAAAATTTAATTAAAGAAGAATATTTATCATTTATTATTAATGCTTTTCAAAGAAGATACAGGCAAGAGTTAATAAATACCAAAATAGACAAAGAATGCTTACTTATTAGTGAAAATCTTCTTAAAAAATCTCATTAATTTTATCTTGAAGTTTTATAGTTTAGTAATAAGTTGTATTTGCCAGATAAATGACTTGTCGCTTTAATTTTTTTTAAAGAGGAAAGTCCGGGCTCCGCAAAGACAAAGTGCCAGGTAATACCTGGCAGGGGAAACCCTAGGGATAGTGCCACAGAAAATAAACCGCCATAACATGGCAAGGGTGAAAAGGTGTGGTAAGAGCACACCGGTTCTATTGGTAACAATGAACGCTGGAAAACCCCACTTGGAGCAAGACTAAGTAGAGGTGACATTGTTGCAAAACTAAAAGCCGTCTTTGGCTAGTCATCAGGGTTAGTTGCTTGAGCTTAAGAGTGATCTTAAGTCTAGAGAAATGATAAGTTTAAATGACAGAACCCGGCTTATAGTTTATCTGGCAAAACTTATCCACTTTTTGAATTTATTTAACTCTAAGTGTTCTTGTTTTGATTAACAATTGATTCAGTTACGTTCTAATTTTTATATCGTATTACAGGTTTTTTATTAATTGATTTAGTGAACAATATTGTTATCAAGGTACTGCATCAAATGGTGAAAAAACACTCAAAATGAACATATTGACTATGGTTTAAAAAACCCATATTATCCCATATATTCCCAAATAGGAATTTATGAGATATAAAAAATATGTTTTTATCTACTTACGAGAACAGAATAGACAAAAAGGGGAGGGTGTCAGTGCCTGCTAGCTTTAGATCACATCTTTCTAATCTGGGATACAACGGAGTTATTTGTTATCCTTCTTTTAATAATCAATCAATTGAAGCTTGTTCTCAGGATAGAATTGAAAAACTTTCCAACAGCATAGACTCTTTAAATCCATTTGAAGAAAAAAGAGATTTTTTTGCAACATCAATTTTATCAGAAAGTATGAATTTACAGTTTGATGGTGAAGGTAGAATTTCACTTTCTTCAAAATTATTAAAACATGCAAAAATCAAAAGTAGCATGCTATTTGTTGGTCAGGGTCAAACATTTCAAATATGGGAACCAACAGCGTTTGAAAAATTTAAGACAAATGCGAAGAAAAAAGCAAACATAAATCGTGCAAATCTTAAATGGGAAAAACATTTTAATAACAATGAGGGGAAATAAAAATGACAATTAACTTTAAAGCACCAGATATAAGAGAACTAAAGCCAAGAATATTAGTTATAGGAGTTGGAGGGGCAGGAGGAAATGCAGTTGATGAAATGATTGACTCAGGACTGCAGGGCGTAGAATTTATTGCTGTTAATACTGATGCACAAGACTTAAAAACTAGTAAGGCACAAGCAAGAGTTCAAATTGGATTGAATTTAACAAAAGGTTTAGGTGCAGGAGCAAAGCTAGATATTGGTCAAGCAGCAGCTGATGAATCATTAAATGAAATTGTAAATTTATTACAAGGTTCAAATATGGTTTTTATAACCGCAGGTATGGGGGGTGGTACAGGAACTGGAGCGGCACATGTTATTGCAAGAGCGGCAAAAGAATTAAATATTTTAACAGTTGGTGTTGTTACACTGCCTTTTTTATATGAAGGTCCTTCAAGAATGCGAAGAGCACAACAAGGTCTTGAAGAATTAAGAAAACATGTTGATACAATTATTGTAATTCCTAATCAAAACTTATTTAAAGTTGCAAATGAACAGACAACTTTTAAAGAGTCATTTAATTTATCTAATAATGTTTTGAGACACGGAGTACAAAGTATTACTGATTTAATGGTCAGACAAGGTTTGATAAATTTAGATTTTGCAGATGTAGAAACTGTAATGGCTTCGATGGGTAAAGCAATGATGGGAACAGGAGAAGCAGAAGGTGAAGGAAGAGCATCCAAAGCAACTGATATGGCACTTAATAATCCTTTAATAGACGATTATACACTTAAAGGAGCAAAAGGTTTGTTGGTTAATATTACAGGTGGTGATGACCTTAAACTTTTTGAAGTTGATGAAGCAGTTAATAAAGTGAGATCAGAAGTGGACCCAGAAGCAGAAATAATAATAGGTTCGATTACCGACCCAGAATTAGATGGTAAAATGCGAGTATCTATTGTTGCAACATCGCTTGATGGACAACAGCCTGAATCAAAATCAGTGATTAATATGGTTCATAGAATTCAGAACAGAAATCCTGGGTATACAGATTTTGCCAATAATGCTCCAGCTCAATCATTTAATTTTTCAAACACAATGCCTAACACAGTATCAAATGGCGCTAATGCATTAAAGTTAGAAAATGAGATCATTGAGGAATCATATTCTTCAACCGAGATAAACAATGAAGTTTTATTGGAAGAACAAGAAATCGAGTCTAATATTATGTCAGAAAATATTGTTCAGGATGAATCATTAAATAGTCATGAACAATCATTTACTGAAGAGGTAATTGAAACTTCTCAAAAAATAGAGGAACAAACTGCAAATGGCCTAGAAAATTTTGAAATTGAAGAGGAAACACCAGAACTTTTTAATTCTAAAAGTAACAGTCAATCAGAAGAAGACACTTCTAGTGAAAAAGATAATAAAGAAGAGGATGATTTAGAAATACCTGCATTTTTAAGAAGACAAAAAAATTAATGGTCTTCAAAAAAATAAATGATAGCCACCATGATACCGGACAAAAAGAAACATTATCCAGTATTGCTGAAAGAAATAATTAGCATAGTTTCCCCTCAACATGGTGGCACATTTATTGATTGTACCTTTGGACAGGGTGGTTATTCAAAAAAAATTTTAGAATATTCAGATACAAAAATAATAGCTATTGATAGAGATAATGACTCATTAAAAGAAGCTAGTAAAATTCAACAAAAATATGAAAATAGATTTTTATTTAAAAATATAAAATTTAGCCAAATTAACAATTTAAAATTAAAAGAGGAAAACATAAAAGGAATTATTTTTGATTTAGGGTATTCTTATACTCAAATAAAAAACTCTAAAAAGGGTCTTTCTTTTGACAGCATTGGTGAGCTTAATATGAAGATGGGTTTAAATAGTTTTTCTGCAAAAGACGTAATTAACAAACTAGAAGAAAAAGAACTAGAAAAAATATTTAAATACTTTGGAGAAGAAAAGGAAAGTAAAAGAATCGCTTATAATATAATAAAACAAAGAAAATTAAAAAATATTAATACTGAAGATTTAGTAAAAATTATAGAATCTTCAAAAAGAAAAAAAAATTTTAAGATTAATAGTGCGACTAAAGTTTTTCAAGCTTTAAGGATTTTTGTTAATAAAGAAATTAGTGAGTTAATCTATGGTCTTACCAATGCAACCAGTATGGTAAAAAAAAATGGAATTATTGTAGTCGTAAGTTTTCATTCATTAGAAGATAGGATAGTAAAATATTTTTTTAAAAGTTTATCTGAAAATAAAAGTGTATCTAGATACATGCCAAAGAGTAATGAAAAAGTTAATTTATTAAAATTAAATAATAAAAAGCCGATACTTCCATCTGTAAATGAAATTAAAGAAAATCCACCTTCAAGATCAGCAAAGTTAAGATATGCAAAAAAAATGGAAGATTTTTATGATTTTCAGACTGATATTTTAGATAAATTTAAATATCTAATTGATATTGAAAATTATTCTGAAAAGTTATGAAAAAATTTTTTTTAATTTTTTCAATTTTATTGCTTATTATAGTTACAACACTCACTAAAAACTCAACAAAACAAATAGAGAATAAAATTTTTAACAAAAGAGAAAACATAAGAGCCTTAAAAAATAAATATGAATTTGTACTTTTAGATTACAATTTTTTAAGTTCACCAGAAAAACTATTAGAATACCAGTCAAAATATTTTGAAAAAGATTTAATCCCTATAG
>CAJQRZ010000038.1 GCA_905612435.1 uncultured Candidatus Pelagibacter sp. | reverse complement strand
ACAATAATTTTATTTTCTTCTCTAAACAATTTAATTCCATATTGTTCCAAATTATATTCCTTTTCAAAAGTATTTTTTTTAATTACAAATAGTTTATATCTTTCACCATAATTACTTGGACGTGTTACTTTAAATCTAGCTTCCTTATTAGAATCTAACTTTATTAAGTGAATATTATTTATATCTTTATAATTATATTTTGGATAAAATTTATTAAGCACAAATTCTGGAGCTAATAAAGATATCGAAATAAATAAAAAAACTATTATTTCATACCATCTTAATTTATTTATAAACCAACCTTGTGTAGCTGAGGTAAAAACTAAAATTCCAATTAATGAAGTTATAATTACTAACAAACCATGCCAAATATTCTCTATACCAATTAACAATAATTCATGATTAAATAAAAATACGATAGGTAGAATACCCGTTCTTAAACTGTACCAGAAAGCCTGTAGACCAGTTTTAAGTGGATCACCTCCTGAAATAGCCGCTGCCGCATAGGATGCAAGACCAACTGGAGGGGTAACATCAGCCATTAAACCAAAATAAAAAACAAATAAATGAACTGCTATAAGGGGAAATATGAAGCCAGATGCATTTCCAACATCAACCAATACTGTTGCCATTAATGAAGCTACAACAACATAATTTGCTGTTGTAGGAAGGCCCATGCCAAGCAACAGACATAAAATTATTGTTAGAAATAATAAAATAATAACATTATCTTTTGCTATAGATTCTATAACTATAATTAAATTTGTACTTAATCCTGTAGAACCTACGGCTCCTACTATTATACCGGCTGTAGCTATTGCTATTCCAACGCCAACCATATTTAAAGCACCCTTTTCAAATCCAACTATAGTTTGATTAAACCAAGCTTTTAGCGCTACTTTAAAGTCAGGATTTTTAATTAATATATAAACTAGGTTTACAATGATTAATGCAATCGTTGCGTAGAATATGGAGTATGAAGCAGTAAATCTTAAATAAACAAGCATGTATATCAAAACAAAAATAGGTATTAAAAAGTGTAATCCTGACAAAAATGTTTTCTTTAAATTTGGAACATCTGCATCATCCATGCCTTTTAAATTTAATTTCAAAGCTTCAAGATGAGAAATATAAAATAATGCCACGTACGAAATAATTGCTGGCAAAAATGCATGTTTAACAATCTCAAAATAGGTAACTCCAATAAAACTCGCCATCACAAAAGCTGCAGCTCCCATTACTGGAGGCATTAATTGTCCATTAACTGATGAAGAAACCTCTATTGCACCAGCCTTTTCTTTAGAAAACCCAGTTTTTTTCATAATTGGAATAGTAAAAGTTCCAGTAGTAACTGTATTTGCAATCGAAGATCCTGAAATCAAGCCAGTCATTCCAGATCCTAAAATTGCTGCCTTTGCAGGCCCTCCTCTCATTTTTCCAACCATAGCAAAAGCCAAATCTAAAAAGTACTTACCTCCACCAGCTGTTTCGAGGAGTGCGCCAAACAAAACAAATAAAAAAATAAAGTCTACCGAAACACCTATTGGAATTCCAAATACTGCTTCCTGATCAAGCCATTGAAACCCAACGAGTCTATTTAGCGAAAGACCCCCATGAGAAATTATTTCTGGCGCGTATCTACCAAAATATGAAAAAAGTAAAAAACAAATAGCAATAGTAACTAAAGGTAAGCCAATTACTCTTCTGGTAGCTTCAAGTAATATTAAAATTCCTAAACTTCCAATAATTAATTCAACTGGTAAGTTAAAACTTTTCCCTAATGAAATGTTTAAAAGAATTCCACCTCTATCAACAAGTTGATCATAAAAAAAATAAATGTATAAACAACAAAAAGCACCAATAAAACTAATTAAAATATCAAATATAGAAATTTTTTTTCTTTTAGAAATTGGATAAATCAAAAAAGCTAAAGTTAAAGCAAAACCTAGATGAATTGCTCTAGCAGGAAGTCCTTTGAACATTCCAACATCAAACATAAAGGGAAATGGAGAAGCATACCAAAGTTGAAATAAGGACCAAATGATTGCAATAGTTGTAATAATTTTTAAATGTAAACCAGTAAGATTTCTAGTTGGTGATAAGTCTTCTTTAATCTTACTTTCAATATTAGAGTCAATTTGAGTCTTCATTATAAATCAATAAAATTATATTTCATTAGATAATTAAAGTTTTATATTATTTTTAGACTTCAAAAAAGATTAATACACATAAAAAAAAGGCCTAATAAATATATCAGGCCTTTTAATTTAATTAATTAATTGGATTACATTAATCCAACTTCTTTATAATATTTAATTGCACCCGGGTGTAATGGAGCAGATAAACCATCTTTAATCATGTTTTTCTTTTCCAAAAATCCAAAAGCAGGATGTTGTTTTTTGAAATCATCAAAATTTTCCATCACAGCTTTAACAACTAAGTACACAAGCTCATCAGAAACATCTGATGAAGTTACTACAGTGGCTTTAACACCAAAAGTAGTAGCATCCTTTTTTTGTCCTGTGTAAGTTCCTTTAGGAATTACAGCTTGTGCATAATAATCAGCACCACTAATTAATCCTTGAACTTCAGAACCTGTTAAATTAATAGGTGAAGCTTTAGCTGCACAAGTTGCTGCTTGTTCCATAGCACCGTTAGGAAATCCTACAGAATATCCAAAAGCATCAATTTTGCCATCACATAAAGCTTTTACTTGTTCAGATGAAGTTAATTCAGTAGTTGATTTAAAGAAACTATTGTCAACTCCCATTGCTTTCATAAGCTCCTCCATAGTTCCTCTTTGTCCAGAACCAGGGTTACCAATGTTTACAACTTTACCTTTAAGACCGGCAAAATCTTTAATTTTTGCTTTTTTTCTTGCCCAAATTTGAAAAGGTTCATTGTGAACTGAGAATACAGCTCTTAAATTACTGTACTGTTTACCTTCCCATTTACTTGTTCCATTCACAGCATGATATTGCCAGTCAGACTGAGCAACACCAAATTGAAATTCACCAGCTGCTATTTGACCAATATTATAATTTGATCCACCAGTTGAAGGCGCTGTACATCTGTAAGCTTTATCTATACCTTTTTTTCTTCCGTGTTCTTTAGCAATTGCTGATTTGTGCAACATTTTACAGATTGCATTACCTGTTTGGAAATATACTCCAGTAGGTCCACCCGTTCCTATCGTAAAGAACTCTGCTGATTTTGCGACACCTATAAAAGATAAAGATGCAACAAAGATTAGTAAAGCACTTGATAGAGATGTTATTATTTTTTTCATATTTTCTCCTCTATATCGTTATTTATATTTTTAATTCTAACAGAAATTTAAGGAGTATGTATAGCTAGTAGTTATGTTGATGCTGACCATTTTTTTAACTTGTCCACACCCTCAACTATTTTAGGTGCAAGTTTTAAAATTAAGCTATTATCAATCTTTTGTCCATTTTGAACTTGATTCATAAAATTCTGACCATCAAAATCTGTAAAGCTTAATCTAACTAACATTTTTTTTTTATCAAAACCAAAGTCTGATCCTGGCAATAATACTACACCTGTCTCTTTCAAAATATTATCACACATTTCTAATGATGTATTAAATTTTTTATTTAAAAATTCTGGCATAAGGTAAAATCCACCTTGAGGTTTATTGATTAAAATCTTGTTTGATTTTAACTTTTCATAAACATAATTACCAACTGCTTTAAGAATATTTTTTGAAATATTTACATACTCACTATAATTATTTGTATAAGCAGTAATTGCAGCATATTGAATTGGTGCACTAACAGCTGAAAATGTTTCGCTGGCCAGTACATTAATTGAATTTTTTAAAACACTTAAAGAATCTGGAACTATAAAATAGCCCAATCTCCACCCACCTGCTCCGCACCATTTACTTAAGCCTGTACTTATAATTGTTTTTTCAGGGCAAAAACTGGAAATAGATTTAAAGCCTTCTTCAAAACTTAGCTCTGAATAAATTTCATCTGATAAAATAATAAGGTTATATTTTTTAGCAATCTCACTGATTTCTTTTAAATTTCCACAAATTTGTCCAGATGGATTATTTGGTGAATTCAAAAACAATAGATAGTTTTTATTTTTATCTTTTAAAACAACTTCTTCAATTTCTAATCCAGTTGGAAACCAATTATTTTCTCTTTTTGTTTGAATTAATTGAATTTTATTTCTTCCAAGCACTGCTTGTGGAGCATAAGAAACCCAACTTGGTACTGGCAATATTATTTCGCCATCAAATATAACATGTAACAAAAACATTAGTTCTTTTGAACCAGGGCCAATAATTACATTTTCAAATTTATAATTATAATCTTTTTTTATTGATGTATATTTTGCAACAGCTTCTCTAAGTTCCTTAAGACCTTGCATTGGTAAATATTTATTTTGATAAGCATTATTTTTTAACTCGTTAACAATATCTGGTGGTATTTGGAATGGAGATTGGCCAAATCCAAATTTAAAAATTTTTTCACCCTTGTCTTCTAACTGTCTAGAAATTTCATTAATTTTTAGAGTAGATGATGGTTCTAAACCTTTAACTATATTTTTTAACATTTAATAATTTAATTCTTTTAATTTTTTATATTGGTCTAAAACTTTCGGATTTGCTAATGCTTCTTTATTTTTAATTTCATTTCCTTCTATTATATTTTTTACAGTTAATTCAACTATTTTTCCATTTTTAGTTCTTGGAATATCATTAACTGCTATAATCTTAGCTGGCACGTGTCTTGGAGATGCATTTTTTCTAATTTGTAATTTAATTTTTTTTAATAAGTCTTCATTCAATTCATATTTTGAATTTAATACGATAAATAGAACAATTCTAATATCATTATCCCATGTTTGACCAACAACAATAGATTCTTTAATTTCTATGAACTTTTCTACCTCAGAATATATTTCGGCTGTTCCAAGTCTTACACCACCTGGATTAAGTGTGGTATCTGATCTACCGTGGATTATAAAACCACCACTTTTTTTTATTTCTGCATAATCACCGTGATGCCATGTATTTAAAAAATTATTAAAATATGCATTTTTAAATTTAGTATCATTTTTGTCATTCCAAAATTTTAAGGGCATTGATGGGAAAGGATTTTTACAAACCAACTCTCCCTTTTTGTTTTTTAAAGGTTTTCCTTTCTCATTAAAAATATCAACATCTAAACCTAATCCTTTATTTTGTATTTCTCCTGAAATTACTGGTTGATATAAATTACCCAATACAAAACAAGAGACGATATCAGTACCTCCAGATATGGAAGATAAATGAACGTTCTTTTTTATATTCTCATAAACATATTTAAATCCATCATTTGATAAAGGGGATCCTGTAGAACAAATCGTTCTCAATTTTGATAGTTTATATTTATACTTTAGGTTGGGTTTGGATTTTCTAAGAGCATCAACATATTTTGCACTAACACCAAATAGGGTGATCTTTTCCTTTTCAGCAATTTTTAATAACAAGTCTTCTTTTCTATACATCGGTGAACCATCAAACAAGACAATTGATGCCTTGGAAGCTAAGACGCTCACCAACCAGTTCCACATCATCCATCCACATGTAGTAAAATAAAAAACATTATCACCTTCGTTAATATCACAATGAAGCAAATGCTCCTTTCTATGTTGAAGTAAAACACCTCCACTTTTATGACATATACACTTTGGTTTTCCAGTAGTTCCACTTGAATAAAGTATTGCAAGTTCTTGTTCAAAATCAAACTTAGAAAACTTAATATTTTCAGATTTAATCTTTGTTAAATCATTCCATTTGTTTGCTTTTACTTTTTTAAATTTAAATTTACTGTTTAAATATTTTTCTCCCGGATAACTAACAACAACTACATGTTTTATAGTCGGTATCTCTTTTAAAATTTGAGGAACTCTTTCTAAAACATTTATTGTTTTTCCGTTATAAAAATACTTATCTACTACAAACAAAACTTTAGGTTTAATTTGTGAAAAACGTTCTATTACACCTTTAACTCCAAAATCTGGTGAACAAGATGACCATATTGCTCCTAATGAAGAAGAGGCAATAAATGCTTCTACTGTTTCAATGGAGTTGGGCAAATATGCTACAACTCTGTCTTTTTTTTTAATTTTAATACTTTTTAAAAATTTAAATACTTTGCTTACATTAATATTTAGCTCGTGCCAGCTTCTTTCTTCTCTAAAACCATTCTCACTTATAAACGTTATAACCTTATCTTGATTATTTTTTGAAAGTAAATTCTCAGCAAAGTTTAATTTTGAATTTGGTAAAAATATATTCTTATAAAATATCTTTGATTTTTTAATTTGTATTCTATCTTTAAGACCTTTAATTTTAGAGAAATCCCAAATAGAACTCCAAAAGTTTCCAGTATTTTTAATACTCCAGTTTAAAATATCTTCATATTTGTTATTAAATTTTTTATTAAATTTATTTGAAATAAATTTTTCATATTTATACAGTTGGGAGTTCTTTTTTTGACTTAATGAAGCTTCCCATAATTTTTTATTCATAATTTTATTAAAATATTAATACGTAATTATTTTTAATTATGTTAACCTACTAACAATAAAAAAGACAAATGAGAACTTTTTCCCTTACGATTCGGTCATGTTTTAGTCTATTTTTGTTCTTTATCGATAACTACATCTGGTGGAATAAAAATTAAAGATACCATAAATAGAAATGCCAAAAAATAAAATTAACGCTGTTCTCGGTCCAACTAATACTGGCAAAACATACCTTGCAATCGAAACAATGCTTTCTTTTGATTCGGGTATGATTGGTTTTCCTTTAAGGCTATTGGCAAGAGAAGTTTATGACAAAATTATTAAGAAAGTAAACATTGATAAGGTTGCTCTAATTACTGGAGAGGAAAAAATTATTCCTCCAAATGCAAAATATTTTCTTTGTACAGTTGAGTCTATGCCTATCAATAAATATTTAGATTTTGTTGCAATTGATGAAATACAAATATGTGCTGATCATGAAAGAGGTCATATTTTTACTGACAGATTATTAAATCTCCGTGGAGAAAAATTAACAATGTTTATGGGGTCAAGTACAATAAAAAATATTATTACTAAATTAGATGAAGATACAGAGTTTATAAATAAAGATAGACTTTCTAAACTTTCTTATGTTGGTTATAAAAAAATTTCAAGAATAGATAGGAAATCAGTAATAATAGCTTTTTCAACTGAAGAAGTTTATGCAATAGCTGAACTTGTTAGAAGACAAAAGGGTGGTGCTGCTATTGTTATGGGTTCGTTAAGTCCTAAAACTAGAAATGCTCAGGTAGAATTATATCAATCAGGCGATGTAGACTTTTTAGTAGCAACTGATGCAATTGGTATGGGTATTAATATGGATTTAGAAAATGTTTTTTTTTCGAGCCTAAAAAAATTTGATGGAAAAAAACTAAGAAGACTTAATTCTTCAGAAATTGGCCAAATTGCAGGGAGAGCTGGAAGATATTTAAATGATGGAAATTTTGGAATAACTGGGGATTGTAAAGAAATTAATGCTGAAGAAGTAAATTCACTCGAAAATCATAATTTTGAAGAAATCAGAACATTATTCTGGCGAAACTCTAATTTAAATTTTAATAACTCTATAAGCTTAATTAAGTCACTTGAGGAAAAACCTAATAAAGATTGGTTAAGAAAAATACATGAATGTGAAGATGAAAAAGTTTTAAAATACTTTTTAAAAGATATGACCACACATAATATAAAAGATAATAAAGAAACATTAGAGTTGCTTTGGGATTGTTGTCAAATTCCAGATTTTGTAAAAAAAACTTATGGAAACCATATAGAGGTTGTTAGTAAAGTATTTGGGTTCCTAAATAAGAAAAACGGTAAAATTGCTAATGATTATATAAGATTACAGTTAATAAAATTAGACAAATTAGAAGGAAATGTAGATTCTTTGTCAAATAGAATTGCAAATGTTAGAACTTGGTCATATGTTTCTAATAAAATCAATTGGGTTGAAAATCAAAGCTACTGGATTGAAAAAACAAAACTGTTAGAAGATAGGTTATCTGAAAGACTGCATGAAGAGCTTACTAAAACTTTTATTGACAAAAGAGCAAGTGTTTTGGCAAGAGGATTAAAACAAGTTATGGATTTTAAAACTGAAATAATGGAAAATAATAAAGTAATAATTGATAATCAGTTTATTGGAAAATTAAAAGGATTAAAGTTTGAATTGGATTTAAAAACCGGAGCATTAGAAGCTGATATAAAATCCTTAAAAAAAGCTGCAAGATTAACAGTTGGTCCAGAACTTGAAAAAAGAATACAGACGATTATTACTACTGGATTATTAGAAATCAAAGATGATTTTAAAATTTATTGGAACGAATTTCCTATTGCTAAATTATCAACAGGTAAAAATTACTTAAACCCCGATTTACTTTTAATGGTTGATGATATACTGGAAAAAAATCATAAACAAAAATTATTTGAATTTCTTAATAAATGGATAGAAAAAAAAATTAATTATGTATTAAAAAGCCTAATTGATTTAAAAAATTTAAAAGATAGTAACTCATCAGTAAAGGCATTGGCCTACCAATTATATGAAAATAATGGTGTTATTAAAAGAGATCAAGTTTCTGATTACCTTAAAAAACTTGGTCAAGATGAAAGAAAAAATTTAAGAAACTTGGGTGTAAAATTTGGGAGATATCATGTTTTTTTATTTAAATTACTCAAACCAGAAGCTGTTTCATTAAGAATTTTATTATGGAAAAACTATCATCAAAAATATTTTACATTAACTCCACCTACATTTGGCTTAAATTTTTTAGAAGATAAAGATTTTAATAATAAAAGTTTTATGCTACTTTGTGGTTTTGAAAATTTTGATCAATATTTTGTAAGGATAGATATTTTAGAAAGATTATTTGTACAAATTATTAATGCAAATCCAGATAAAAAAAGTGAGATAAAACTTATTCCTGAAATGCTTAATTTACTTGGCTGCAGTAAAGATAATTTTAAAAAACTTATTCAAAAAATGAACTATAAAACTTATGAAAAAAATAACGAAATTTACTTTCAGTATAATCCAAGAAAGAAAAAAGTAAAAAGAGTGTTTAAGAAAATAAACACAGGAGACAACCCATTTAAAATTTTAAAAAATATCAATTTCAATTAATGATTAACTTATTTAAAAATAAAGAAAAAGATAAAATTAATAATAATGATTTTTTATCTAAAGTCGCTTCCTTATTAATTCATGCAGCTAAAATAGACGAAGTCTATACTGATGATGAAAAAGAAATAATAAAAAGTACTTTAATTAAATTAGGAGCTGAAAATTCAAATATAGATAAAATAATGTCTAAAGCCACACTTGATGAAGAGAACTCAAACCAAATCTTAGATTTTACAAGGGAAATTAAAAACACATCAGAATCAAGAAAAATTCAAGTTATTGAAGCACTATGGGAAATTATTTACTCAAACAAAAAAGCTGATATGTATGAGGCTAATTTAATGCGCCGACTTGCGGGTTTATTATATATAGACAATAAGATTATGGGAGATATAAAAGAAAAAATAAAAAAAAATTATTAAAATGACTTACCTAGTAAATGATAAATGTATTAAATGTAAATTGATGGACTGTGTTGAAGTTTGTCCTGTAGATTGTTTTTATGAGGGGAAAAATATGCTTGTAATTAAACCGGATGAGTGTATAGATTGTGGCGTTTGTGAACCTGAATGTCCAGTAGATGCAATAGTAGCAGATACAGAATCTGGTAGTGAAAAATGGTTAGAAACGAATACGAAGTATTCAGAAATTTGGCCAAATATTAGTGAAAAAAAAGATCCACCTCAGGATCATGAAAAGTATAAAGATGAAGAAAATAAGTTTGAAAAATATTTTAAAGAAAACCTTTAAAAAGACAAGCATTAAAAAAACATTAAAAAATGCTAGTGTCAGATTTAAATCTAAAGTTAATAAAGCTAAAGTTAAAGTTAAAGTTAAAGTTAATAAAAAAGTAATAAATAAAATTTCTAAAAATAAAAATAATATATCAAATAAAAAAGTAAATATTTCTAATCAAGTAAAAAAAGTAGAGAACTTAAGAATATCTAAAAGTAACGAAGTAAAACCAATAATTAAAAAAATTAAAAAACAAGAGACTGCTAAAAAAGAATATAAACCTAAAGATTATATCGTGTATCCAAAGCATGGAGTTGGACAAATTTTATCTATTAATTCTAAGACAATAGGTGGAATCGACGTGCAATGCTATGATATAAAATTTGAGAAAGACAAAGCGATTGGCTTGCTACCAATAAATAAACAATCTCACCTAAGGCCTCTTGCTACAATAAATCAAGTAAATAAATCAATATCAATTTTAAAAAGTAAACCTAAGATTAAAAGATCTATGTGGAGTAGAAGAGCTCAAGAATATGAGCAAAAAATTACTTCTGGAAAAATTTATGATTTAGCAGAAGTTGTAAGAGATCTAAATAAGGGTGATGATTTAATGGTGGATCAATCTTACAGTGAGAGACAACTTTTTGAAAAAGCTTATGAAAGAATACTTTCAGAGTTTCAAATAGTCATGAATGTATCATTAGAAGATACACAAAAAAAACTTGATAAGGCTCTTAAAAGAAATTTAGAAGCCCAAAATATTAAATTAGAACAAAAAACTGAGGAAGCCCCTCAACCAGCTAAAATAACAGAATAAAAAAAAACGCTCCCCAAATATTATTAATGAGAAGCGTCTTTTTTAAAAAAGAATAGTAAACTATCTTCTTCTTTTAGCCTTTTTCTTAGCTTTTTTCTTAGTTTTCTTTGCAGCTTTTTTTCTTTTTTTAGCCATCTTTAGCTCCCTGTTTTAGTTATACGAATCAAAGTGATTCGCTATTACCTTATTTTTATTTTTTTTAACAACTTATGTCAATTCTTTAATTAAGTTTAAATTTTAAATTATTTTTTTATAAGATTATTTATTTATTTTAAATTTTTTATAAGTTAAAAAGATTAGACTTTATGCGCATAATAATGCATTTTTAAAAAATAATTAATATAATTTTTCTAGCTCTTGTTTGTACTTTTGAATTATTTTATAACGTTTTAGTTTTAAAGTTGGTGTTAGCATGCCATTTTCAATTGAAAATTGATTTTTAATAACAATAAATTTTTTTATTTTTTCAATTTTAGACAAATTTTTATTTAATTTTTCTATTTCCTCTAAAATTTTCTTGTTTGTTAATTTTTTTTGATCATTAGATAAAACAATTAATGAAACTAAATATGGTTTGTTGTCACCATAAACTAAGGCTTGTTCAATAAAATTTAATTTTAATAAATCATTTTCAATTTTAACAGGTGAAATATTATCTCCGCCAGGAGTAATAATGATATCTTTTTTTCTATCAGTTATTTTTAAAAAATTATTTTCAAATTCTCCAATATCTCCCGTATGTAACCAACCATCTCTTAAAACTTTTTCTGTTTCTTCTTTATTATTCCAGTAACCTAACATTACATTTTCTCCCTTAATAAGAATTTCACCATCTTCAGCAATCTTTACAAGATTTCCTTTAAATGGAGGTCCCACTGTTTCAACCCTTATATCATTAATAGGATTACAGCTCACAACTGGAGATGTTTCGGTCAAGCCATAACCTTGAAGAGTAGGTAATCCTATTGCATTTAAAAATGAACCAACCTCTTTATCTAAAGCTCCACCTCCAGAGACAAATGCTCTTAAGTTTCCACCAAATTGATTTTTAATCTTTTTTCTTACTAATTTTTCACAAAGTAAATTTAATAAATTTTCAATAATAGAAAGTTTTTTTTTATTTAGTTTTTTTTTTCCCAGACTAACTGTTTGGTTAATTAAAGATTTTTTTATTCCTTTAGCTTTATTAAAAGTAGCATTAATTTTTTGATATAAATTTTGATAAAATCTTGGCACTGCAGTCATAATTTCTGGGCTACAATCATTCATATTTTTTATTAGCTTTTCTATACTCTCAGCATAAAACACTTTTGCTGCTACTGCTATCTGCACAAACTGAACTGTATGTTCATATGAATGAGATAACGGTAGCCAAGTTAAAAATTTAGGTTTTTTTGAAATTATTGATTCCAATAAATCACAAGAGCCTTCACAGTTATTAAGTATTCCTCCGTGGCTCAGCATCACTCCCTTAGGATTTCCTTGTGTGCCTGATGTATAAATTATACACGCAATGTCTTTTCTATAAATCTCTAAATTATAAAAGTCTTTAATCTCATAATTTTGATTATTAAAAATTTTATTTATATCTAAAATAAATTGATCTTTTAGATCAGGAATAGAATCAAAAATTATAATCTTTTTAATAAAGTTCTTTTTTGGAATTATATTTTTAATTTTTTCATATTGTGTTTTATTTGAAACAAATATTATAGATGGTGAACAATCGTCAATTATATATTCATAGTCTCTATCAGTATAGGTTGTGTAGGCAGGAACTGTTATACCTTTTGACAACATAATAGAAAGGTCTGTCATCATCCATTCAGGTCTGTTTTCAGAAATTAATAAACACCTATCTCCTTTATAGATATATTTTGAAATTTCTTTAGATAATTTAATAATATTTAGATAAGTTTCCTTCCAAGAGTATTTTTTTACAGGATCTTTTAAAAATTCTAAAAAGATACTATCTTTATCTTGTTTTTTATATTGTAGATAAAATAATTCTAATAAATTATTTATTTTATTTACTTTCATAAACATTTGGTGGGCGAAGAGAGAATCGAACTCTCACTTCTTGCGAAACACGATTTTGAGTCGTGCGCGTCTACCAGTTCCGCCATTCGCCCTTTAAATTTCATTAATTATTAATATTAAATTAAATAGTATAAGAACTTAAATTGTATTAAAACCAAAAAATGTTTAATAAACTATATCAAAAATCTCTAAAGCTTGCTGCGCACAAAAGTTCTAAGTTTTTTTTAGCAATTGTAGCTTTTACTGAAAGCTCTTTTTTTCCAGTACCACCTGATATTATGATTATACCAATGGTCATTGCAAAAAAAATTGATTATATAAAAATATTTTTAATAGCTACAATTTCATCTGCACTTGGTGGTTTATTGGGATATTTTATTGGATCAACTTTTATAGATTTGGCCATGAATGTAGTTCAATTTTATGGATATGAGGAAAAAGTAATGAATTTAAAAAATAATTTAAGTAGTGGTGGTGAATTTTATGTTTTTTTAGGAGCTTTATTTCTTGCAGGTTTTACTCCCTTACCATTTAAAGTTTTTACAATAACAAGTGGAATAATTGGTTTTAATATTATCATTTTTTTTTTTATTTGTTTAATGTCTCGTGGATTAAGATTTTTTATTGTGTCTTACCTGTCATATAAATTTGGAAATATCTTTAATAATTTTATGAAAAAAAACGGTGCTAAATGGTTTGCTATTACTGGTCTTATAATTGTTGCTATTGGTTTAACTATATATTCTATTATCAAATAAAATGTACAAAATTAAAAATAAAATTATATTTAATCTAATTTTATTATTCAGTATTTTTGCACTTCTATCAGCATATTTCATTCAATATATTTTAGGTCATCAACCATGTAATTTGTGTTTAATACAAAGAATACCTTATATTTTAACAATAATTATAATCACTCTAAGTTTTATAATTAAAAAATATGAAAAAATTTATCTAATTCTTCTTAGCTTAATATTTATTGTAGCAACATTTATATCTTTTTATCATTTTGGAATTGAACAAGGTTTTATCAAAGAATCATTAGTTTGTGATTTAAGCAATCAAAATAACAATTTAACCAAAGAAGACCTTTTAAAAGAGTTAAAAGAGAAAACCATAAGCTGTAAAGATGTTACTTTTAAAATTTTAGGACTTTCACTTGCTACAATAAATACCATTATTTCAATGTTATTAAGTATTATATTAATTAAAAAAAATTTAAATTATGAAAAAAACAAACAAAACTAAAGTTGAAGAATTTATAAGAGTAGACCATGCAGGTGAACGTGGTGCGATTAAAATATATGAAGGACAATTGCTTGCTTTAAATACTATTATAAAAAATGATGGACTTAAAAAAACAATTGAAGAAATGAAAGAGCATGAAAAAGAACACTATAATTATTTTGAAAATGAAATTAAAAAAAGAAATATTAAACCAACTAAACTTTTGCCCTTATGGGATTTACTCGGTGTAGGATTGGGCTTTGGATCAACAATATTAGGTAAAAAGGCTACTATGCTTTGCACAGCTTCGGTAGAAGAGGTCATCCAAGAACATTATGCCAATCAAATTAAACAACTAGAGTCTGATGAAAAAAAACTAAAAGATAAAATTATTAAATTTAGAGAAGATGAATTACTTCATAAAGATATTGCTTATGATGAAGGTGCAACAAAAGAAGGTATGTACTCTATTATTGATAAAATAATTAAAACTGGTTCAAAAATTGCAATAAATATATCTGAAAAAATTTAATTAAGCTTCAAGCTCAACATCCCAGTATAGATAATCTACCCAACTTTTATGAAGAAAGTTAGGAGGAAAGTTTTTACCATTTTTATGCAAATCTTCTGTTGATGGCTGGTATGGTTTTTGATTTAGAGTCATGCCTGAATGAACAAGTAGTCTTCCTCCCTTTTGAACATTGCAGCTTGAACAAGCCGTAACAACATTATCCCAATTAGTTCGTCCTCCTCTAGATCTTGGAAGCAAGTGATCAAATGTAAGTTCATTATTACTTCCACAGTACTGGCATGAGAATTTATCTCTTAAAAAAACATTAAATCTTGTAAAGTTTGGATTAGATTGAGGTCTAATAAAGCTTTTTAATGCAATTACACTTGGAAGTTCCATATTAAATGATGGGCTTCTTATTATTCTGTCATAGTTACTCACTATGGTAACCCTATCTAAAAAAACGGATTTTACTGAGTCTTGCCAACTCCATAATGATAATGGGTAGTAACTTAAAGGTCTATAATCTGCGTTCAAAACTAAAGCAGGACATTTTTCTAAAGATAAGTTTTGTTCAGTAAGATTCATCATTAAGATAAGTCTAACGGAATTAAATTATTTTATCAATAAATAGAAAAAAAAATTTATTAAATATTTTTTAAATTTTAAAATTATTTTTTATATAATCTAAGCTTATACTAGAAGCTTCCACAGGAATGTGATGTTCACAATTTTTTATTAAATTTGTTTCTATCTCAATTTTATTTCTGATTAAAAAATCTTTGGCTTCTAATAAAAATGTTGGTGAAACAACAGTGTCTAAATCTCCATGTAGTAAAAGCATTTTTGTAGAAGAAGTTTTTCTTTTTTGAAGATCTTCTTGATTTATTATTTTTCCTGAGAAACCAACTATACAATTATAGTTTTCATTACTTAATAACCCTAAATTTATCGACATCATACAACCTTGGCTAAATCCTGATAAACATATTTGTGAATTTTCAAGATTATATCTAACCTTTACTTCATTTATAAATTTTTGAAGTTTTTCTTCAGCTTTTTTTGATTGTGCAAGAATATATTTAGAATCATCTTTAGTTAAATCAAACCATTGAAATCCAGCAGGATTTATTGGACAGGGCTCGTGTCCATTTGGACACAAAAAAATAGTATTGGGTAAAAATCTTTTCCAGTTTAAAGTTAACATGCTAATATCTTTTCCATCACCACCATAACCATGTAATAAAATAACCGCATTATTAATTGAAATGTTATTTTCTGGTTCTATAATTGTTGTTGTAAGGCTAAATGTCATTGATAAATTTTATATTTTTAAAACAACCCACAGTATCTATATATTTTTTGAAATATATGTAAAAATTAGTTATAAAAACTTAACCATTCGATAAATTTTTGATCATTAAAATCAATAGAACCTATAATGCGAGCAAATTCTTTGCCTTCTTTATTAAATAAAATTGTTGTAGGAATTCCTCTTAATGATAATTTTTTTGCCAAATTAATTGTTGAATCAAAATAAATATTTAAATTTTTAATTTTTAATTCTCTAAAAAAAATTATTGATTTTAATAAATCTTCTTGCCCAATATTTATTGGAAAAATCTTTAAATTGTTAAATCGACTATCCGATTGTAGCAAATCTAATGATGGCATTTCTTCTCTACAAGGTGCACACCAGGTTGCCCAAAAATTTAAGATTACCAATTTTCCTTTATAATTAGCTAAATTGATATCTTTTTGTTTTAAATCTTTAAAGACTATTTCATCATAAGTTTTTGGATTTTTATTTACAACTATATTTGCGATATCTGGTTTTTCTATTGTGTAACTATAAGTAGTCGTTATTAAATAAATAAATAATATTAAAAATTTCATACTAAATGAGTATAATTAAATATCATGACAAAAAATAAAAACAATAAAGGAATATGGAATAATAGGATTAAAAAAAATGTATCTAGTTTGTTCCAAAAAGTTGGTAACTCAATAGATATAGATAAAAAACTTTATAAAGAAGATATCAAAGGATCTATTGTTCATGTTGAGATGCTATTTAGACAAAAAATTATATCCTTTAAAATAAAAAATAAAATCATTTATGGTTTAAATAAAATTGAAAAAGAAATTCTAAAAAATAAATTTATATACAATATTAAATATGAAGACATACACATGAATATTGAAAAAAGATTATTTCAAATAATAGGTGAAGAGGCAGGATATGTTCATACTGCTAGATCTAGAAATGACCAGGTTATTACAGATTTTAAAATGTGGATTACATCTGCTACTAAAGAAATTAATAAAAATTTAGACAAAATTATAAAAACAATTCTTACAATTTCAGAAAAAAATATTGAAACAATCATGCCAGGATTTACACATTTAAAAAATGCACAAGCTATTTCTTTTGCGCACTACTTAATGGCCTATATTGAAATGTTTAATAGAGATAAAAAAAGATTTTCTAATAACCTGGAAAGTTTATCAGAGAATCCTCTTGGTGTTGCTGCATTAACTGGCACATCATTTAATATTGATAGAAATTTTACAACTAAAAAATTAGGATTTAAAAGACCCACTAACAATTCCTTAGATACAGTTGCTGATAGAGATTTTGTTTTAGATTTCTTATATAGTGTTTCTGTTTGTTCTATGCATATTTCAAGAATATCTGAAGAACTTATAATTTGGAATTCTGACGGTTTTAATCTTATTAATCTTTCAGACAAAATTGTTACTGGCTCATCAATAATGCCCCAGAAAAAAAATCCTGATTTATTAGAGTTCTTAAGAGGAAAAACAGGCTCAACCTATGGAAATTTATTTTCAATGTTAACTATACTTAAAGGACTTCCGATATCTTATTTCAAGGATCTGCAAGATGATAAAGAAATAGTATTTAAATCAAATGAAACTCTAAACAATTGTATTACAATCCTTAATGAAGTTTTAAAGAATCTTAGTCCTAATAAAAAAAAAATGCTAGATCTTGCAAACTCAGGATATATTACTGCAACGGATTTGGCTGACTATCTTGTTAAAAATCACTCTATGCCTTTTAGAAAGGCTTACCAGATCACCACTGCTGTTGTTAATTATGCTGAAAAAAAGAAAAAGAAATTGAATGAATTGAGTATTGATGAACTAAAAAAGATAGAACCAAAACTTAGTGTTGAAGTACTGAAGGTTTTTGACTTAAAAAACTCAGTAAATTCAAAAAAATCATATGGCGGAACATCTTTTGATAATATCAAAAAAATGATAATAAAATACAAGAAGGCTTAAATGATAAAAAAAATAATATTAATTTCGATATTTTGCTACCTCCTATATTCTTGTGGAAAAAAAGGAGACCCAGAATACAAGGCTAATAAAAATAATATTTTTATATATAGAGCTTAATGAAATATATTAATAAAAGTTTTTCTATAGAAAAAGTTAAAGCTCAAAATCTAGCAAAAAAATTTAATACTCCAATTTATTGTTATTCTTATAAACAATTAAAAGTAAACATAAATAATTTTAAAAAAAATTTTAAATATTTTTCTCCATTAGTGTGTTTTGCAATTAAGGCAAATACTAATGTAAATCTTATTAGAGAAATTAAAAAATTAGGATTGGGGGCTGACGTGGTATCTATAGGAGAGATGATGAAAGCTCTAAAAGCAGGTATAAATCCAAAAAAAATTGTTTTTTCTGGAGTTGGTAAAACTTATGCTGAAATAAGTTATGCAATTGATAAAAAAATATTATTAATAAATGCTGAATCTAAAAGTGAAATAATTGAAATTGAAAAAGTAGCAAAGTCTAAAAACAAGATTATCGATATTGGAATTAGATTAAATCCTAACACAGATGCTAAAACATTAAGTCAAATTTCAACTGGAAAAAAAGAAAACAAGTTTGGTGTTAATAAAAAAACTTTTTTTAAACTGGTTGAATATTCTAAAAATTCAAAAAATATTAAACTTAAATGTTTAAGTGTTCATATTGGCAGTCAAATTGTAGACCACAAACCCTATGAAAAAATGCTAAAAATAGTTGATGAAATCATAAAAAAAACTAATCATAAATTTCAATTTATTGATCTTGGTGGTGGTATGGGCATTTCATATGATGATAATAATAAAAAACTTAATTATAAAAAATATAGTATTGCTATAAAAAAAATTTTAAAAAACCACAACTCTAAAATCATATTTGAACCAGGCAGAGCAATAGTAGGTAATATAGGTGTTTTAATTTCAAAAATAATTTATATAAAAGAAAACGGAAAGAAAGACTTTATTATATTAGATGCTGCAATGAATGATTTAATGAGACCAGCATTGTATGGGGCTAACCATCGTATAATTCCCGCACTAAAAACAAGTCAAGTTTCAAAAAGGATCTACGAATTTGTAGGGCCGATCTGTGAAAGTACAGATAAATTTTCAACCATAAAAAAATTTCAGAAATTAAAAGAAAAAGATCTGATTGTAATATGTGATGTTGGGGCCTATGGAATGTCATTAAGTTCAAACTATAATGTTAGACCCAAACCGATTGAAATATTAATTAAAGGATCTAAAATTAATATTATTAAAAAAAGACAAAAGCTTATAGATTTAATCTAGCTTTTGATTGGAATGATAAGAAATTTTTTATTTACGTTTTTCTTCTTTTCAGGAATTATTTTAATTTCTATAATTTTTATTCCTTCATTTTTTTTTCCGCAGAAGATTGCATTGTTTGGTGGTAAAATTATGGGCTATTTCGCTTCATTTTGTTTACGTTTATTTTTATCAACAAAAATTATTATTAAAGGTAAAGAAAATATTATTAATAATAGTAAATTTTTTATAGCATCTTCACATCAATCAATGTTTGAGACATTTTTTTTACAGACAATTTTTAATTCACCAGTATTTGTATTAAAAAAAGAATTGCTAATAATACCTATATTTGGTTGGTATCTAAAAAAAATTGGATCTATATCTATTAAACGTAACAAAATAACTAAGGATAATCTGGGTTTTTTTGGAGAGATATTAAGCTTAGTTAATAGTTCAAAACGTCCTTTAATAATTTTTCCTCAAGGAACAAGAGTATTGCCACAGGAAAGACCTCCATTCAAAAAAGGGGTGAGTAGAATTTATGAGGAATTAAAAATAACTTGTCAACCAATTGCTATAAACTCAGGCTATATTTGGCCAAAAAAAGGACCTAAAAAAAATAATTTAATTTTAACTATCTCAATTTTAAAACCAATTAAAGCTGGACTAGATAAAAATGTTTTTCTAAAAGAACTGGAAAATAGTATCTATTCTGAACTTGATAACTTAAACTAACTTTTCATAGGCATAACAACAAAAATACTATCAAAATCAGATGGATCTTTTATAAGGGCTGGTGAGCCAGTATCGTTAAAAAATATCTCTATTTTATCTCCATCTAACTGTGACGCTACATCAATTAAATACCTTGAATTAAAACTTATATCCAAATCATGGTCAAATTTAACACTTAAACTTTCTTTACCGTCTCCACTATTAGCGTTATTTACAGATAAATTTAATGTATCTTTAGTTAAGCTAAATTTTACACCGTCTTTTTTATCTAAAGATATTGAAGCTACTCTATCTACAGAATTTAAGAATAATTTTAATTCTACCTCTAATTTTTTTTGATTATTTTTAGGAATCACTTGAGCATAATTGGGAAATTTTCCATCTATTAGTTTTGAGATCAAAATACTATTATTTAATTCAAATTTAATTTTTGATTTAATATTAGAAATTTTTACATCGCCCTCATAATCCTCTAAAAGTGAACATAATTGAAATATTGTTTTTTTAGGTAAAATTACTGGCTCAAAATCTATTTTTTCTTTTAATCTTAATTTAGATATAGACATTCTGTGACTGTCAGTTGCTGCAGCAGTTAAATAAAATTTATCCTCAGTCTGTGTTTGATGAAAAAAAATCCCACTTAAATAATGTCTAGTTTCATCATTCGACACAGAAAATTTACATTTATTAAGTAATTTTAATAATTGTTTTGAGTTAATTAAAAACTCATTTTTATTAAAATTTTCGTCTGTTACAGGAAATTCAGATGCATTAATACAATTAAGATGAAAAATAGATTTTTCTGATTCAAGTTGAATCTTACTTTCACTGTCCATAGATAAATTTATTTTTTTTCCAGATGAAAATTTTCTTATAATGTCATACATTATCGAAGATGTAGTTGTAGTTTTTCCTTCTTCAATAATCTCAACATCATTAATTTGATGAATAAAAATTAAATCTAAATCAGTAGCAGTTATTGTTAGTTTTGAATTACTAATATCCAATAAAACATTAGATAAGATTGGCAAAGTGCTTCTTTTTTCTATTACACCTTGACAATAATTTAATGACTTTTGTAAGTCTTGTTGATTAACGTTAAATTTCATTTTCCTTATTGTATAAAATTTTATTCTTTAAATTATCAATATTACTACTTAATTCAGCATCTTCTTTTCTCAGTTTTTCAATTGTTTTTACAGAGTGTATAACTGTTGTGTGGTCTCTATTAGAAAATTCCCTGCCAATTTCAGGTAAAGATTTTGACGTGAGAATTTTTGTTAAATATATAGCAGTTTGCCTTGGTCTAACTAAATACCTCGATCTTCTAGACGATAACATTTCATTTTTACTTATTTTAAAAAATTTACAAACTATCGATTGGATTAAATCAATAGTTACTTTATTTTCTGACAAATTTAATAGATCTTTTAATATTACTTTTGTTTCCGCTACATTAGGTGTCTTGTTATAAATTCTTGAAAAGGAAACAATTCTGTTAAGGGCTCCAACTAACTCTCTAATGCTTGTCTTTACCTCTAAACTTATAAATTTTTGTATTTCTTCTGGTATATTAATTTGATTAGAATAAAAAATATTTAATTCTTCAGTTTTTTTTTTAACTATTTGATATCTAAGTTCATAGTCAGGACTTTGAATATCTACCACCAGGCCACCTGAAAATCTTGATTTTATTCTTTCTTGAATTCTTGATAGTTTATTAGGCGCTCTATCAGCTGATATTATTACTTGAGACCCCTTGTCTAATAATGCATTAAATGTATGAAAGAATTCTTCTTGCATTGCTTCTTTACCATTCATAAATTGAATATCATCTATCAATAATATGTCTGTATTTCTAAAATATTCTTTAAATTTTACCATATCATTTGATTTAATGGATTTAACAAATTGATACATAAATCTTTCTGCTGAAATAAACATTACTTTATTACTTTCTTTTAAACTTAATCCAATTGAGTTTAATAAATGTGTTTTGCCCATTCCAACACCACCATAAATATATAACGGATTGTAGTGAGAAATATTTTCCGAAACTTTTTTTGAAGCTTCAAATGCTAGTTTATTACTAGAACCAATTATAAAATTTTCAAATTTTTTATTTGGATCTATCCTATTATATTGAAGGTAAGTATCTTTTATAAAAGAAACATTTTCATTGTTTTGGTATAAAATTTTTTTTTCTGAATAAGATTGAGTAATTTC
>CAJQRZ010000037.1 GCA_905612435.1 uncultured Candidatus Pelagibacter sp. | reverse complement strand
ACACGCCTGCTGCTTGCGCTGTGCTAACAAAAGTTAGATTAAAAATTAGGAATATCGATAATATTTTTTTTAATTTTTCTAAAAAAGACTTCATAATCAAAAATAACTGATAAAATTTATTTTATTGTTTTTTATATTACTATTAGTGCCCATTATGGGTGTATATAATAATATTTAAGTTAATATTGGGCTATCTACAAATATGCTCGTCTTGTGCTGGTATGCGCAATATGATTTGTTTCTATATTCACTTTGTTTAAAGAAATGTTAAATAAATTAAAATGAGCAAAATAAAAATAGCTTTCTATTTGGTTTTAGCCTTTATTATTTATAAAGGCTTTGTTGCATTTCAAAATTTTGAAATTGGTGTTGAAGACAGAGTAGCACAAATAGAAGAAAAAGCAGATTTTGAAAAAGAAGGTGAAGTAATTGCTCTAATGATGTATTTAGGTAATCCACTAGAATTAAAAGAACATTTATTTACTAAGAGTAGATCTAAGTGTTTAGAACTTAAACAAACAGCTGAAGAGAACTCATCTGCATATTACGAATGTGCAAGAGTGAATGCCATCATTAAAGGCAGAAAAATTGTAAGCATCATTAAAGAAATTGAGATTATAGAGTAATTATCAAATTAAAATTTCATTTCAAATTTCTAGGTTTGTGGTAACATTCATTAAGACCAATAAGAAGATAGAACATAACTCGTCGTTTTACAGGGTTTAAAGGGTACCAAGTGTTTTACGAAAGTGGGATCAGTCGTCTTTAAATTTAATTATTTAAGGAGTTTGAATGAAATTTGGATATTTTTGCAACACTACTAACTGGGATCATAAACCTTACTCTCAATTGCTAGACGAAACAAAAGAAATCACTACTTACTGTGATGAAAATAATTGGGATTCAATTTGGTACACAGAACATCATTTTAATCATGAAGGAATGGAATCTTGTCCCAATCCTTTAATCATGGGTGTAGATGCGGCTGCTAGAACTAAACAAATTAGAATTGGTCAAGCTTGTAATGTAATTACTTTTCATAATCCGGTACGTCTTGCAGAAGACATAGCTTTATTAGATCAACTATCAAATGGAAGAGTTGAGGTTGGTATTGGTAGAGGAATATATGGCAGAGAAGCGATAAATATGAATAAAGAAGCTGACTTAAAAGATCAGGCAAAAAATTTTAGATTATTTGAAGAGACTTTAACGATAATGAAAAAAGCTTGGACAGAAAAATTTTTTAGTCATAAAGGTGAATTTTATACTTACCCTACTCCAAATTTTACATGGCAACACGACATGAGTCCTCCTAGTGAGGAATTTTTAGACACAAAAACAAGTGAAATAAAAAAAATTAGTATTGTACCAAAACCAAAACAACAACCTCACCCTCCCATATGGCAAGTTGTTGATGGAGCGAGGTCAATTGAATGGGCTGCTCAAAATGGATTAAATACAATAATGTGGATTCCAACTGTAAAAGCTTTGAAGTCTAGGTTTGAAATTTACAGAGATGCAAAATCTAAAGCTGAAAACAGAGATGTATCTTTAGGTGAAGGTGTATCTTTAGTTAGAGATATGTTTGTAGCAGAAACTATGGAAGAAGCAGAAAAATTAGCTGGTGAACATATTATTAATTACATGAAGTGGGTTTGTCATTGGAGAGGTTTAGGAAATCATATGGACCCAGGTGAAGAATTACCAGAAACAAAACATAAGTTAGATTTACTTAATTATAATTTTTTACATAAAAGAAATTTATTATTTGGAACACCTGAATATGTAGTTAATAAAATAAATGAGTTAAAATCTGAATTAAATCTACAAAATTTACAAGTTTGGTCTAATTTTCCAGGCATGAATCATGAAACTTGCATGAGAAGCATAAAACTGTTTAATGATGAAGTGATACCAAAAATTAATTTAGATAATTCAAGTATAGAAAAGGCTAGTTAGTGAAACTTGAACTTAGAAAATTTACAAAATTTGTAGATAAAACTTTTATTGAAGGTGGTAAGGAAGCTAAAGAACCCGTTTTACTAGTTTCGGTTGCTGCAGTATTTAAAAATCCATGGCATGGAAAAGGTTTTGTTGAAGACTTAAAGCCAATTATTTTAGATTTAGCCCCTAAACTAGGGGATATTTTAGTTCCAGAGTTAATAAAGGAAATGGGCTCTCCTGAAAAAATTTTGGCTTATGGTAAAGCTGGAACTGTTGGTTTAAATGGTGAAATTGAACATGCATCTGCATTTATCCATACATTAAGATTTGGAAATAAATTTAGAGATGCTGTTGGTGGCACTTCTTACTTGAGTTTTACTAATACTAGAGGTCCTGCTGGATCCAAAATGTCTATTCCAATGATGCACAAAACAGATTCTGGTCTAAGACCTTATTATCTTACTCACGAATTTACTATACATGATGCGCCTTTTGATAATGAAATAGTTATAGCAATTGGTGGTGCCTCAAGTGGTAGAGCTCATGCAAGAACTGGAGATCGTTATCAAGATATGAAGGAAATGGGACTGGATCCTAAATAAATTGATGTCTCAAGATTTTGACCCAAATCAAAACTATTATTCATTTAATGATAAAAATACAGTCCCAGTAGTATTTATTCATGGTGTTGGACTCGATCACAAAATGTGGGATCCTCAAGTTAATTCTTTAAATAACTATTCAACAATTACTTATGATTTATTGGGACATGGTAAAACTCCATACAATAAAGACGAAATCACATTAGACAATTTTTCAAATCAACTCTTCTCACTAATAGAGTTTTTAAAAATAAAAAAAATTAACCTTGTAGGTTTTTCATTGGGATCTTTAATTGCGTTAAACTTTTCTTCAAAGTTCCATAATAAAGTAAATAGTCTTACTATAATTGGGACTACTTACAAAAGATCCAATGAACAAAGAACTCAAGTTATTGATCGATTTAATCAAGCAAAACTTAACAAACCTATTTCAAAAAAAGCATTGAAAAGATGGTTTAGTGATGAGTATTTAAAAATTCATCCTGAAATTTATGATCAATTTATGGAAATCTTAAATAAAAAACCTAAAGACCACCTTAATTTTTTGAAAGCTTATAAGTTATTTGCACATCATAAAGATGATATTGAAACAATCAAAAAAATAACAACAAAAACTCTTGTTATGACAGGCTCGAATGATTCTGGCTCTACGATTACTATGTCTAAAGCTTTATCTAATGACTTAATAAACTCAAGTTTTGTTGAGATAAATAATGGTAAACATCTTTGTAGTATAGAGTGTTCAGATGATGTTAATATGAATCTTAAAAAATTTATCAATATTTAAATGGCAAAAATTCAAAATTTTAAAATGTATATTGATGGCCAGTGGGTTGATTCAGAATCTGGCAAAATAATTGAAAGTTTAAATCCTGAAAATAATGAAGTTTGGGCAACAGTTCCTGAGGCTAATGAAAAAGATGTTGATAAAGCAGTTAAGGCTGCACACAAAGCTTTTGAAAACTCATGGGCTAATTTACATCCAAGAGATAGAGCTAAATATTTAAGCTCACTTGCAGTGCAATTAAGAGAAAATGCTGAACACCTTGGTACAATAGAAACTACTGATACAGGAAAACTTTTTAGAGAAACTAAATCACAAGCTAATTATATTGCTGAATACTATGATTACTTTGCTGGTCTTGCAGATAAAGTTGAGGGCACGGTTGTTCCAATAGATAAGCCAGATATGCAAGTGATAACAACTAGAATGCCTATCGGTGTAGTTGCTGCAATCATTCCATGGAACTCTCAAATGCTATTAACTGCAGTAAAGTTAGCTCCTGCTCTCGCAATGGGAAATACTGTTGTAATAAAAGCATCAGAACTTGCACCAGTAACTTTATTAGAATTCGCTAAATTAGTTGAAAAATCAGGAATACCAAAAGGAGTTGTTAATATAATAACTGGTTTAGGTGAGCCTTGTGGTAAAGCATTAACTACACATAATCTTGTTGAAAGAATTGCATTCACAGGTGGTCCCGAAACTGCAAAACATATTGTAAAAAACTCTGCTGAAAATTTATCTCAAGTAAGTTTGGAACTAGGTGGTAAAAGTCCAGTTGTTGTATTTGATGATGCTGAACAAGAAAATGCTCTTAATGGAATTACTGCTGGAATTTTTGGTGCAAGTGGACAAAGTTGTATTGCTGGATCACGACTTTATATTCAATCAAAAATCTATGACGAGTTTTTAAATAAATTGGTGACAAAAGCAGAAAAAATAAAATTAGGTGCTCCAATGGATAAAGATACTCAAATGGGTCCTTTAAATAGTTTTAAACAATTAGAAAATATTGAAAAAAATATTAAAGCAACGATTGAACAAGGTGGAAAAATTAGATGTGGTGGAAAAAGATCCAGTATATCAAATAAAGGGTATTACTTTCCTGCAACAATAATTGAATGTAAAAATCATAACTTACCTACAGCTGAAAATGAGTTATTTGGTCCAATATTATCTGTTATGAAATTTGATACTGAAGAAGAAGTAATTAAACTGATGAATGATAATAAGTATGGTTTATCTTCTGGTATTTATTCAGCAAACCTTGGAAGAGGTATGAGGGTATCTAAAGCTGTTAGGGCTGGAATAGTTTTTGTTAATACATATAGATTGATTTCTCCCATGGCACCATTTGGAGGAATTAAAGATAGTGGTTATGGAAAAGAGGCAGGCATTGAGTCTATTAAAGAGTATACAAGAATAAAAACAACATGGTATAATTCTTCGAATAAACCGATGACTGACCCATTTACAATGGGATAGTTATTTGCCTTTAAAACATTTATTAATTTTACTTTTTATAGCAGTAGTTCATGGAAGTGCTTTTCCTTTTACAAAATTAGTATTAAATGACTCTGTGCCCCCTATTCTTATGGCATCTCTAAGGATGGGAATAGTATTAATTTTATTAATACCTTTTTGGAGATTTAAAATGCCAGAAAAAAAATATTTCCCTTCTTTGATAGCTTTTTCTATTTCTATGGGAGTCATGGTTTATGTGTTCATGACTCTAGCTCTTTATCATTCAACAATTATATCTCCAATAATAGTGGGTTCGCAATTAGCTATACCATTTGGTATTCTTGCAAGTGCAGTCATGCTTGGTGAAAATATAAGTCAAAAAAAATGGCTATTAATTTTTAGTGCTTTTGTTGGAATTATGATTATATTTTTTGATCCAAAGCTAGTTGATAACTTTTTAGGATTATTCTTTGCAAGTTTAATGGCTTTATCTTTTGCCCTAGCTCAAGTTTATTCAAGAAGATTAAGGGATTTAGATATTAGTTTAACAAATGCATTTACTGGCTTATTCGGTTTTACAATATTACTTATTGCATCCCACTTTATTGAAGGTGAGACAGTTTTAAGTATTAAATCAATTAACTTAAATTCTTGGTTGTTAATTTCCTATCAAGCCATTGTAGTTTCTTTAGGTGCTCATTTACTGATGTTTTACTTGTACAAATTTTATACTGTTGGTCAAATTTTCCCTTCCTACTCTTTATTCCCTATTTTTGGAATAGGACTAACTTTTCTAATATTTGGTGAAGTTCCAACAATTTTATTTCTTATAGGGGGCATAATTGTCATAAGTTCGGTCTTTTTACTTCATAAAATAAGGTAATTTACTCATTGAAATATTAGATTAATCATAATTTAATTAGCTTTTTATAAATTGTTAACAATTAAAGAGGGAAATAATGAAAAAACTATTTATTGCTGCATTTATATTCGTTTCGACATTTACAACGAGTACATTCGCAGAAGTTAAGATGGGAATTATATTAGGATTTACTGGTCCTATTGAATCTCTTACACCAGCTATGGCTGCATCTGCAGAGCTTGCCTTTAAAGAAGCTTCTGATTCAGGTTCACTATTAGGTGGAGAAACTATTTCAGTAATAAGAGCAGACTCAACTTGTGTTGACTCAGCAGCAGCAACAGCAGCAGCTGAAGGTGTTATATCACAAGGTGTAGCAGCAATCATGGGTGCTGACTGTTCAGGTGTAACTGGTGCTATAGCATCTAATGTTGCTGTACCAAATGGTGTAGTAATGATTTCACCTTCAGCAACATCACCAGGTCTTACAACTTTAGATGACAAAGGGTTCTTTTTTAGAACGGCTCCTTCTGATGCTAGAGGTGGACAGATCTTAGCTGATATTACTAAAGATAGAAAAATCAAAAGTGTTGCAATTACTTACACAAATAATGACTATGGAAAAGGTTTAGCTGATGTTTATGCAGCAGCTGTAAAAGCTCATGGCATTAAAGTAACAACTGTAGCATCTCACGAAGATGGAAAAGCTGATTACTCATCTGAAGTAGCTACTTTAGCTTCAGCAGGTGGTGATGCGGTTGCAGTAATTGGTTATCTTGACCAAGGTGGAAAGGGAATCATTCAAGGTTCTTTAGACTCTGGTGCATTTGATAAATTTATTTTATCTGATGGAATGATTGGACAATCACTTATTGATGCATTTCCAAAAGGATTAAAAAAATCTTTTGGTTCAATACCGGGATCTACTGGTAAAGGAGCAGGTGTATTCGAAGGAGTTGCTAAAGCAGCTGGAATAGATTCATCAGGACCTTATACTGGAGAATCTTATGATGCAGCAGCTTTAATCGTTCTCGCGATGCAATCAGGTGGATCAGCTGACAGATCTTCTATTGCTAAAAATGTAATGGCAGTTGCTAACGGCCCTGGAACTAAAATTTATCCAGGTGAACTTAAAAAAGGTTTAGATTTACTAGCTAAAGGTAAAAAAATTGACTACGAAGGTGCAACAGGAGTAATGTTTACTGATGTAGGTGAAGCTGAAGGTTCTTTTTTAGAAAAAGAGATCAAAGGTGGAAAATTTAAAACTAAAAAACAAAGATAATTAATATCTTAATTTTAAAACCCTAGCAGTGAAAATTGCTGGGGTTTTTTTTTAGATCTTACTTTTTGATAAAAATTGTCAAATAAAAAAAAAATAGAATTATACTCAAGACTTTTTCTTATAAGTAAAAAATATAAAAAAAATGAATTATACCACTATTTAGATACTGCTGATGTTGCAATTATTATACCAATAATTGATAAAAAATTTTTAATAGTTTCCCAAAAACGTGTACCGATAAACAAAATTAATTTTGAATTTCCATGTGGATACGTGGATCTTGATGAAAAACCAGAAAAAAGTGCTGCTAGGGAATTACTTGAGGAAACTGGTTATAAGTCTCTAATCACACCTAAGAAGTTAATTAAATTTTATGAAGAACCAGGAAGAATGACCTCTCAAGCACATTGTTTTTATTCAAAAAAATTAATCAAAGTTAAGAATCCTGAAAAAGGAATAAAAATACATTTTTTTACAAAAAGTGAAATAATTAATCTAATAAAGAAAAATAAATTTAATAATGGGGCTCACCTAGCTGCTTTTTATAAATATTTATCTCTAAATATTATTAAAAACATTAAAAATTCCAAATAATGAAATGAATATAAGAAAATAAAAAACAACTTTTCTATAAGTCTCTTCTTTGCTCTTAACAAAGAACTTATTCCCAATAAAAACTCCTATTGGTAAAATAATGATTAATGGAAGGGTTCTATAAAAGGTTGTGATATCAACAATTCCGGCAAAAAAACTTAGAGTAAATGCATAAATATCTGTTAAAAAAAATAATGCTGCTAGTGAACCTCTAATTATCGCAGGCTGAATACTTGTAACTAATAAAAAAAGCGCAACTGGCATTCCTCCTAATGTTGTAAGTCCATTTAATGTTCCAGAAATTATTCCTGTAAAGAATTTTCCATAATTATTATTAATTTTTTGATTTGTATAACCTGTCATTAATAAAATTGAAAAAAATATTATTAACAAACAAACAGATAAATGAATTGTTTGTGGGTTTAAATGCTTCAATAAATAAAGACCAATAGGAGATCCAATTATTATTCCTAATAATATTTTAAAAACAAATTTCCAGTCAATTTTGTTCCAAATATATGGAATCATAAAAATACTAATTGCTACCTCTAACGCTAGGATAATTGGAACTATTTCAATTGCTGGAAGAATAAAAGAAAAACCAGAGATACATGTGGCTGAAAAACCAAAGCCATTAAACCCTCTTATTATTGATGCAATAAATACTGTAAGTATTACAAAATAAACTTCTACTAAGCTAAGTTGAAAATACGATAAAAAATCCACTTTTATTTTTTTTCTTTAAGATCAGCTCTTAGTGTTGATAAAATAATTAAAACTAAAAAAATTATACAAACTAAATTCATCATTTTCCAACTTGTTAAAGTTAAAAAGACTCCCGCGGATAAACTGGCAGTTGCTTGGATTGAATAAACTATTAAATCGTTAAAACCTTGTGCCTTAAATTTTTCATTTTCCCTATACGATAAAACTAATAAACTTGTTCCCGATATAAATAAAAAATTCCAACCAAATCCTAAAAAAACTAGTGCAATTAAATAATTGCTAAAATTTTGATCAAACAAACTAGTTAAAATAGTTATCAAAAATAAAAGAGCACCAGCATACATTATTTTACTATGTCCAAATTTTCTTATCAAATTACCTGTAACTAATGATGGTAAAAACATAGCTGCAATATGAAGTTGAATTACCAGTCCTGTTTTAGTTAAACTTATTTTTTCCATTACGTGCATGCTTATTGGTGTGGCTGTCATTAAAAATGCCATTACAGCATAAGCAAATGCAGAAGCAATTAATGCTTGTAAAAATCTTGGTTGAGAAATTAATTCTAAATAACTACGTGAAATTTTTTTATTAATATTATTTGGTTTATGCCCATCTTTATAAAAAAATAAAAAAATTGTTGAAGTAAGAGTTAAAGCAGCAAGCACAACGTAAGATCCAGCATACAAATGATCAGCAATAATTTCTTTTGAAAAGTTGGCCGCATTTGGTCCTATAAAAGCTGAACCTATACCTGCTAGTAATATTATTGATATTGCTTTTGGTGCCATATCTTTTTTTACTGTTTCGACTGCTGCAAAACGATATTGGTGACTAAAAGCTACTCCTGCTCCAAGTAAAAAACATGCAAAATTAAATAAAATAAAACTTTCGCTAATTATTGAATAGGCAGCAAGTAGTGATGACAACGAACTCCCTATTGATGCAAACATAAAGCCCGCTCTACGACCAATTATACTCATAACCTTTGCTGCAAAAATTGCAAAAATTGCTATACCTACAATTGATAAAGCCATCGGTAGAGTTGCTAAAGATTTTACTGGACTAAATTGTGAGCCAATTATTCCACTTAAAAAAACTGTTACTGGTGCTGCTGTAAAAGCAAAGATCTGACTTAAAATCAATAACCATAGATTTCTATTCATTAAAAAAAATATTTATCACCAATGTACATAGCCCATGCCACCGCGGCTCCAAGTATAATATATTTCATAATAATGTTATTTTATTTCTATTTTCTCAGGAAGTATACCCTTTGGACGATACCTCATAATTAATAACAGGCCCATTCCCATCATTAAGTATCTAAAGTATGGAACACTTTCAATTAAGTGAATTTTTAATGAATGTGTGTCTGCTAAACCTGCTGTAAATAGATTAATTAAAAATAGAGCAATTGGAGCTGCTTCAATCCATAAGAACCAAACTGCAAAACCTCCTAATATTGCGCCAAAATTATTTCCGCTTCCTCCAACAATAACCATTACCCAAATCAAAAAAGTATATCTCATTGGTCGATAGCTGCCTGGTGTAAATAACCCATCTTGAGTAACCAACATTGCTCCTGCTATTCCGACCATAGCAGAGCCTAGAATAAAAATTAACAAATGTTGTTTAACAACATTTTTACCCATGGCATTTGCAGCTTCTTCATTATCTCTTATTGCTCTCATCATTCTTCCCCACGGAGAATAAAGTGCTTTTTGTGTAATTATTAACAAAATTATAACAACTATTAAAAACAATCCTGAATAACAAAGTTTTACAAATACCGAAGAGCTTTCAATAACTAATTGTTTTAAAGCTTGTTGTCTTTCAGGTGTTCCATAAGCAAACAAACTTAAAGTCCCTTCATTAAATTTTGCAACCAAATTTATAAACCAATCTGTGGTCTGAAGATCTACTTCATATGGAACAGGTCTTTTTAAACCAATTACATTTTTAACACCTCTAGCTAACCAATCCTCGTGCTTTATAATGGCAATAACAATTTCTGAAATAAGCAGTGTAGCTATTGCTAGATAATCCGCACGTAAACCAAGTGCAATTTTACCAACTATGAATGCTAATCCTGCAGCAAAAAAAGCTCCAACTACCCAAGAAAATAGTATTGGCAATCCTAAGCCACCTAGAAAACCTGTCGTTGCAGGATTGACAGCTTCAATTGCTTCTATGCTAGATTCCGATGTTATTCTAATGATAACAATTCCAGTAATAATAATTGCTACAATTCCATAAGTTCTAATTTTTGATTTTTCAAAATTTTTTAAAACAAATCGGATAGCAAATATCATTACAACTATTAACCAAATACACATAATGATATTAAAACCACCCGCTTGCCAAGCTTCTTGCACAGGATCAACTGATATTAAAACAGCTGCCAAGCCTCCTAAGGCTGCATAACCCATAAGGCCAAAATTAATTAAACCAGCGTAGCCCCATTGTACATTTGCCCCCATTGTCATAACTGCAGAGATTAAACACATATTAAAAATTGATAAGGCAACATTCCAAGATTGAAATATTCCAACCAAAATAATTAGCCCAAGCATTATTGTATAAGCTATAATTACATTTAAATGCTTCTTCACAGTACTTTTCCTTTGAATATGCCATTTGGTCTATAGAGCAAGACAAGTCGAATTGACGTAAGTTATACTAGTCTTGAAGGTTATAGAGAGAGTGGAGCTGAAGCTCTTATATATGATGATCAAGAAATAAATTCTCTTATGGTATCTTTAGGCGTGATGATTGATCGAGATTATACTTTGGACACTGGAATGTTAAAAAACAAAGCAAATTTTGAATATAGTAAAGACGTTGCTTCTAACTCTGAGGTAAACTCATACTATATATCAGATAGCAGCAAAACTTATACTTATTATGCCAATGAAAATACCAAAGATATTTTGAAAGGTAGCTTAGGTTTTGATTTTACTAATCAACTAGGATTAACTTTAAGTGGTGAATTTGAGCATGAAAAAATTATTCACAAAGGTCATTTAAATACTATTTATTTTACAGCGAGCTTTTTATCAAGAAAAGAAACAGAGTATCTATTTGCTTTTAGTGGAGATGAAGAATTGCTTGGTTCAAGTTTTAAAATTGTTAAAATCTTTGATCCATTTAATCTAGAGTTTCAATTAGAAAATGATCTATTCAGTCAAAAAAATAATAATCTCAACTTATCTTTAAATAGTCAATTTTAAGAAAAGAGAAGAGATACCGAATACGCCATGTCCTTAGACAAGTATAAAGCTGTTTTGGATTATAAAAGAAATATAAATGGTGTCGATATTACAGTTGGATCAAAATTATACTTTGATGAGTGAAATATCTGATTATGGTGCAGACGTAAAAGTTTCAACAAAATATTAAAGTAAGAGAAGGTTATTAGTAAATATTTAATCCACACCACCCATGTAGCTTGGTATTTTTTTTTAAGTAACCTAATTTGGGCGAATTACCGTGGTAATACATTGTTATTTAGTGTTTATTGTATAAAAAACATAGATGTTTGAAAAATTAGAAGAATTAGCAAAAAATAATAAAAAAATTTCAGATTTTCATATCCGAAGTGGTTCACCGTTAGCTTATAGACAAACGGGTGAAATAGTTACGGTTAAAGATATTATTGTAAAAGCACAGGATCTTCAGGATCTTATGTCAACAAATTGCAATGAAATAGAAACAAAAAAATTCCAAGAGACACACGAATTAGATTCTGCTGTAATATTAAGTGGATTAAGGTTTAGAGCTAACTTTTATAAAACAATTAGAGGACCCGCTGCAGTTCTTAGAAGAGTGGAAAGTGTCATTCCTGAAATGTCACAATTTGATTTACCAGAAGTTCTTTATGACATTATTGATATGCATAAAGGATTAGTTTTAGTCACAGGACCAACAGGTTCTGGAAAATCGACTACGCTTGCGGCAATTATTAATGAAATTAATAAAACAAGAACATCACATATTATTACTGTTGAGGACCCGGTAGAGTTTGTTCATAAAGATGGAAAAAGTATTGTTTCACAGCGTGAAGTTGGAAAACAAACGCAAACATTTGCAAGCGCTTTAAAAGCAGCTTTGCGTGAAGATCCAGATGTTATTTTGGTTGGAGAGATGCGAGATCTTGAAACAGTTGGTCTTGCCTTAACTGCTGCAGAAACTGGCCACTTAGTTTTTGGAACATTACATACTAGTGGAGCACCAAATACTATTAATAGAATTATTGATGTATTTCCTCCAGAACAACAAGCACAAATTCGTGCACAAATTTCTACTTCATTAAAAATGGTAGTGACTCAAAGATTATTAAAAACAAAAGATGGTCTAGGCCGAGTAGCTGCTTTTGAAGTTATGAAGTGTACAGCTCCAATACAAAACTTAATACGTGAAGCAAAAATTCACCAAATCCCAAGTATCATGCAAACGTCTGTTCGTGATGGTATGATCACAATGCAAAAATCATTAGAAGAACTTGTTAAAACAGGGAAAATTGATGCAAGTGCTGGAAAAGAACATTAAAGGTTTTAACCTTATAGAACTTTTAGTTGTTATTGCAATTATATCAGTAATTTCAGCAGCAGCTTATCCAAATTTTTCATCTTGGAAAAAAGCAAGAGAAGTAAGGGGAGCCGCCATAAAAATAAAAAGTTTATTCACAAATATTAATTCTCAAGTTCAAAGAGGATTGTATGGATTTGTCCAAGTAGAAGTGAGAGCATCAACAACAGGCGACAAGGTAGAAGTTATCTCGAAGGGAATGAAATTGAGTACCCTTGCATCAAAAATTAATGACAGTGATGATGCCTGGAATGATCCGACACTAATAACTTCAAGATGCGCTAGTGATCAGGATTGGGATGATGATGGAAAGGATTCGAAAGGAAATAAATCTAATAAATTAGAAGTTAACTACTTAAAATTTGATAATATAGCAGTAAATTTTGAAGACAGCTCAGGAACCGTTTGTTTTTCTAAAGATGGAACTTGGTATATTGCCGCTGAGAGATTTGAATCATCGGTAGTGTTTTATATTTGTGAAGGTAAAATAATAAAATGTGTTGTAAGTACAGATGATGAAGTGACAAAGTTAAATGATGAGCAAGATCATTTATTTTCATTAAATTGGTCCAGATTTGGCAATATTACTCTAGAAAAATGGAGCAAATCTAAAAAAAAATGGATCTTGCAATAAATAAAATGATTAAATTTTCAAATAAAAGAAAAAAACAATCGGGGGTCACTCTTTTAGAAGCCTTAATCTCAACAGCAATTATAGGGATTGGATTTGTTGCTATTTTTCAAATGGTAAGTTTTTCCGTTCAATCCATCGACAGCTCTAGTGAAAGAACCAAGGCAAACTATCTAGTAAGCATGATAGCGGAAGATATTATTGCTCATAAAATAACGGATCCTAGTTGGGTAGGGGTCGCTGCATGTGGTGAAAGAAAAAATAAACTTGATGATATTAAAGAAATTTATGAGACAGAAGTAGAAGATGCTGAAGAAAATAAAAAAAATAAATGGGACAAAATTTTTAAAAATGACAGATATCTTAAATGTAAAAGTGAAAAAGATATTAAAAATGTAAAAATTTTTCAAATATGTAAATCTGGCTGCACATATCCTTCAAAGCCAGCCGATCCAGCTGGAGCTCCATTAAATGAACTAATTCATGCTGAGGTTTATGATGAGATGCACATAGGAAGAATACAAGTTAATATGAATAATGGAAAAAAAAGAAAATTTTTATATTTCACTGCTGACTACAAACTTAAATAATGATTAAAAAAAAAAAATTAAATAATATTGCTGGGGTAACTCTAATAGAAATTATGATTGGAGTAATCATCTCAACTATAATGATGGGAGCGATGTATACAACTTACAGTCTTGTAAATAGTAGTTACTCTCAAGTCACAGACCGTGCAAAAATAAGCCGTTCAGGAAGGGATATTATTGCAATGTTGATGAGAGATATCAGGTTAGCAGGCTTTAAATATCATTTTGGAGAAAATGCTGCTGATATACCAATACTAGACAATCTTCAGCATAATTCGAGTAGCAGCGATATAGAAAAAAGTCATGATCCAATTATAGTAATAAAAAATAAATTAGGAGATTTAACAGAAACAGACTTAGCCGAACCTAAAAACGAAGAAGCAGATAAATGTTGTGATAAAATTCATATTGTCTACGGGGACTTTAATCAAAATGATGCTGATCAACCGTACAAACGATACAGAATTACTTACTACGCTAACTCAAGTGGTGATGATGAATATTATGCTGTTTATAAATCAAAACAAAGCTGGATACAGACTACTGGTGCATTAACAGGTGACTGGTCAAGTAGTTGCTCAGAATGTTTTTCCGGTGAATTAATTAGAGACCATCTAGTGGATATGGAGTTTATAGTTTTTGATGAGCAGGGAAGAATTATCAATCCTCCCCCAAGACCCGACAATGATAGTAGAAGGGATCTTTATAATATTAAAAGTGTAGATGTAAGATTAACTTTTAGATCAAAAAGTGAATTTTATAGATTTAAAGCAAAGGAAGAAAAACCAAGATTTGTAAAAGGACTTGGAGACAGGACGCGTAAATTTTTGGATAAGTATTTAAGAGACTCAGTTGTAGTCACTGTGAATACAAGAAATATTGGTAGTTAAGGATTAAAATGATTAATAAAAATGAAAAAGGATTTGCTCTAGTTCTGTCACTTATACTTTTGCTTGTGATGTCACTTATGGGTGGAGCTTTAATAGTTATTTCTTCAGGAGATCATCAAAGTAACAATACTAGTGATCAATATCAGCAAGCATTTTATGTAGCAGAAACAGGTCTTTTAGAGGGAGAAAAAAATATAATAAACCAATTTTTGGGACCATGGGGTTCGACTGGTGTTAGAGATATAACAGGCAGATCATTACCAATAAACCAAAATGATGTTACAAAAACAAATTGTTTTAAAAGCTTCAGAAATATTAAAAGAGAAGGTTTTAAAGTAACAAATCATGTTGTAAATCAAAATTTTGGAATACTGATTGCGCCCATTTTGGATACTAGTGATGTAGATTCCATTGCTACGAAAGATAAACTTGAGTTTGAAAAAGAATATTTAAAAAGATTTAGGTATGAATATTTTTCAGTTAATATTGGAAGCGCGCCTTATCTTGGAACTGGCTCAAGTATTAAAAAAACAGCTACCAATTCCCAATCATTAGGAACGGCTTATAAAATATATGCCTGTGGATTTTACGTTGCAAAAGGTACTGAACTTGATGAATATGATGACAAGGAAGAAATTATTATTCCTTTAGAAACAGTAATGGTTATGCCAAATTAAAAAATGAATAAAATTTTAAAAAAAATTATGCAGATATTAAAAATAGCAACTTTTTCTTTGGTATTTCTTTTAGGTTTAAACAAAGTCAGTTTTGCGTGTGATTTCCTTTCTATTAACATTGGTGGTCACAAATCAGAAATCGAACAGTATTTTGGAACTATTGAACCAAATGAAGAAAATGCAGAGGAACTAAACGATGTCACAACTGTTTCAATGGAGATTGATAGTTTTTGTCCTAATTCAAATCTAGGCGATTCTTTTATTCATGCATTTATTGTAAATGATAAAATTGCTGGAATTTTGATTGAAGTATTAAATGGAACAAATAATGAAGAAAGTAAAAAACAGTTACTTTATAATTATGTAATCAGCAATTATGGTAAAATTGAAAACAGCAGTAGACCAGATTGGACAGGTTATAAAGTGTGGAATATTGGTGGTAAAGAAATTATATATGGCAAATGGTATGACAGAGAAAAATTTTTGATTGAAGAATTACAAATATCAAATGCAGAATATAATTCTTATTTGTTTGTTGAATGAAAGGAATAATAAAAAATGTATAAAAAGTTTTTAAAAATTATAATTAGTAATCTATTTATTGCACTTGTTGTATTAAATCAAAATGCTATTTCTAAACCTTTACCCCCGGGCTCAGGTTCAGGAGACGTGCCAGCTAATATATTAATACTTTTAGATAGTTCTGCCAGCATGCGTAGACCTCTTATATCTGGTAGTGGAATTGCTATTCCAAAGGATATTGTGGAAGATGAAGATGGTAACTTAATTGTAGCTGAAAAAAATTATGGCTTTATAAAAATTCTAACAGCTGACAATACTGTTGATAGAACTTTTGCAAATAACAATAGAAACTTTAAAGGTAACAGGAGGGATAGTTGTCAAATAGGTGGAAGACAAGATAGTCGTGTTAGAGTTATACAAAACTTGAGTTATGCAACTAATGTTAGTGGTACAACTGATGATGTGATTTATGGCAACGATATCAACAATGGTAAAATTGTAGGAATAAATAAAGCTGGAGAATGTGTTGAAGTTATTTATCCTCTTTTTGCGCCTTACACAATGGAAGTAAGAACTATTAATAGTGAAGACCATTTATTTGCATCTGGAGTACATAGAGCGGGAAGACATAGGCCGACGTCTGTACGTTTTTATACTAAAAATTTAACAACAGGTGTCGTATCAATCTGTGGAGGTGATTTTAGTAAATTAACCTCTTTGGGAAAAGCTATTCAGAATACCTCATCTGACCTTACCGTCGATAATGCTGGAGAATTTATATATTATACCTCGAATGGAAGTATCTATGGATATAATTTAACATCTGATGGAAGCAACTTCTGTCCTACGGATGGAACTTTTGCTAAAGGATATGTTAAAGGTACCACAAGTAGTACGCATCGAGCAGCTTCTGCAATTCAGGTTTCTCCAGAGAGTAATTCTGTAATATATATTGCAAGTGGTTCTGAAAATGTAGTTCAAAGAGTAAGTCTTACATCAACTACTACATTAACTTCAGTGACATTAGCTGGAAGATCTAATAATGAAAACAATACAGCCAATGCTGGTGCACTTGCTGCAGCAAATGTAAACTTTACTACTCCAAAATCTTTGTTTGTTAGTTCTTCAACAGTATGGGTGAGTGATCGAAAAGCAACGATACAAGAATTTACTGAAAACAATTTTACAGCAGCTAATATTGATACTTCATGGCAGAATGAATACGGCGGAAGCTTAGAAACTAGATTTGCAGGAGCTAAGAAAGCTATTAATGCAGTTGTATCAGATACTTCGTTAACTTCAGGAGCTAATTTTGGTTACGGCCATTGGAATTCTGGGGTAAAAGGTAGAGGAATAGGCACTAGGACAACAGTGGGTAAGGGATTATACTGTCATCGCTACAGTGCTGATTGTGATTATTATCGGGGTTGGACAGGAAGTCATCCAGAAGGAACATCCAGTCTTTGTAACAGCGACTCTTGTTTATCGGTAGGAATTAGCAAAGAAGGTCATGCACAAATACCTGCAGCACTTGAAGCGACCGGTTTACAATGGGGGACAGATGGTAATGCTTTTGCACAAATGGCCTATGAATATTTTACCGATCCTAATGTTGATATTATTGATGAGGACTCAGACTGCCAATTAAATTATGTAATTGTTATTGGTGATGGTGAATGGATGCATCCTACTAAAGCAGAAAACAAAATTGAGTTATTGAGAAAAAGTTTGGGAGTTAGAACTTTAGTAGTTGCTTATGGTGGTGGAATTAGAACATCGGCATTGAACCGATTTGATCAAATGGCGATTAAAGGTTCATGCGATGGTTTAGGTTCAGAAGATTGTGAAACAAAAATAGTTGCAAACACTCCTCAAGAGTTAAAAACACAGTTACAAAGCAAAATACAACAAATTATTGCTGAAAAAATTTCTTTTACTGCTCCGTCAATTACTGCAACCATTCAAGAAGGGGGCTCTTTATACCAAGCACAGTTTAATTATGTTCAGTTTGGAGAATGGGAAGGAACCATCGTTAGAAAAAATGTTAATGGTGACGGAACTTTAAATAAGGACGCAGATGAAGAAAATTGGGATGCAGCAAAAAAATTAAAAGACAAAGGTTCAAGTCGAAGAAAAATTTGGACTGTTCTGCCAGGAGCTCCATATCTAGGAAATTGGAATAATTGGACAACAGATGAAGCAAACAAATCAGAAATAGAAAATCTTTTTGCTCAAACAGGTAATAAGATAATAGATTATCATAATGCCACATCTAATTGTTCAAGTGCTAGCGGTGTAGCAACTGGAACCGATGATGATGTTGAAGGATTAATTAACTTTGTTAGAGGCCAAGATTATTTTGATTATAATGGAAACTGCGAAATAACAGAAGATAGAGCACACCTACTAGGTGATATTTATCATTCACAACTAGTGGAAGTTGGAGCCCCAGATGCAAATTCAGGTTTTACGGATATTAATCAGGAATCGTATTGGAGAGCTAAAAATAATTACCAATCTTTTAGTAGAGGAAAACAACTTAGACAAAACGTTCTTTATGCAGGATCAAATGATGGAATACTACATGCATTTAATGCAGATACTGGAGAAGAAGAATGGGGTTTTATACCTCCATTTATTGCGTCAAAACTACCAGTGATAATAAATAGTGAATATGATGGAAAATTTAGTGGAGCAGGCGGAACCAATCCAATTTTTGGTGTTGATGGTTCCCCAGTTATTCACGACATGTATATAAAAGGACTAAAGAGGGATGGAACTTGGGAAGAAAGTAAAAGCTGGCATACTATATTAATGATTCCCTATGGCAGAGGAGGAGCTGGTTTTTCTGTTTTAGATGTTACTAATCCCATTGTAAATGGTGGTGAAGGACCTATGCATATGTATTCAATTTTTAATGATGCCATTAACAGTAAAGTTTTAGTAGCTGATAATGAAGGTAATATTACAGATCATCCTTATACTAAAGCAGCCATAAATATAGCTAATTCAGAAGAAGGAAAATTGGCAGCAACTAATCAAGAAGTAGCTCGAGCTGACGATTCTGATGATTGTGAAGCAAGCGCAGCTGGTTGTACTAATCAAGCTGCCATCAAGGTTTGCGAAACAAATACTGAGACTAGTAAATTTAGAATTGAAGGAACAGCTGCTTGTTTTAAAGGCCAAACATTCGTATTTAATATAGATGTTCCCTCGGATGATGCTGGTAATGTTAGTCAAAATGATCTTGTGGTTACTAAAGAAGAAAATGGAGAGCGAAAAACAATAGAATTTGCAAGTGCTACAATTAAAGACGGTTTTCTGCATATTGATTTTGGAGTTGAGGTAATTTTTAATGCAGGTGTCGGTGATGCACAAACTGATTCAGTTCTTATACAAACTTCATGTGAAGGAAGCGGTACGACACTAGTTGAATATGATTATAGCCAATTAGGAGAAACTTGGTCAACACCAAGAATATTTAGAATCCCTACAGCGGCAGGTGATACAAGCATTGATAACGATACTTATGTGGCAGTAATGGGTGGAGGTATGGGAAATACTTTCATATGCTCAGGATCAAATGTATTCCTTGTTGATTTAGAAGATACCGCAAATCCAGGCAGCATTTTTGGCGCTGAAGCTAATAATGGACCAATTAATATTATTGATACTGATAGCAGTGATATAGCAAATGCAATCCCTGCATCACCTGTTGTTATTACACCAGATTTAGCAAAAGATATTCCTTGGAGAGGAGCTATGGTTTATTTTAATGATCTTGAAGGAAAAATTACAAAAGTTAACTTAACAAACCAAACAAAAAATGGTGCTGAACTTTATAATCAAACAACATTATTCAAATTAAATGCAACAGTTGGAAACGGAAGATATAGTTATCAATCAATGGATGCCACAATAGGAAGAGATACAAATAATTTTTGGCTCTTTGGTGGAACCGGTGACCATCTAAGACTTGGCGACAGGGGTAAAGGTATGGACAATATTTTATATGGTATAAAAGATGAGAATTTTCCATACTTTAAACATTTAAATGACGTTATAGTTCCTGATGAATTGAGTGATGGCTTTGAAGATACTGCCAAGCAAGGTGTAGAAGCAGCTAACCATATTGATGACGAGGACGTCTGTGTTGATACTACTTCAGATATCTCAGGAGATCTTTGCCCTAATTCTTCTGACCAAGCATGGGTTATCCACTTGGATACTCAAGATGGTGAGCCAGTAAACTCATCTGTAAATAGATATAGAAAAGTGTCAGCACCACCTACAGTTTATAAAGGCAATGTATTCTATCCAATTTACCAACCTCCTGCAGGGGTCAATAAATGTAATATAGGTAAAGCCTACCTTTGTTCAGCTGATGATGAATGTGGAACTAATAATTCATCTGAACTAGGTGCAGTAATAGCAGGTGACGATTGTTTATTTGTTAGAAGAGGAATATTGTCTGAATTAACAATATTTGCAGACACACTTTACGGCAACGTGGCAGGCCCTTCTGTGCAAGAAGACACATTATTTATACTCTCTACTAATGCAGGAGAAGTTACTACCTATAGAAAGTCTTGGAGAGAAAATTATTAATATAATTTTCTTACGCTAAGACAATATCAATTATTTTTTAATAATTTTCAAATATTTTAAAGTAAAAAAATAGAATCCAAGAAAACATCGTAAACATGGTAAGAAAAATTAATGCAAGACCTACCAGGGTATCTTGCTTAACTTTTTTACGCCATTTTTTAGAAAAAAAATTTAAAGAATAAGCATAAACAATAATAAAAATATTTAATGCAGATACAATAATATTAAAGAATAAAAACTTTTCCATTATAATAAAAAACTTTTAATTTGATTGGAGAAAGATACATAGAGAATGGCTGCAATAATAATATAAGGTCCAAAAGGAATTTGAGAGGACATCTTTCTTGATTTATCCATTAGTGATGGCACAACAAATATTAGAGCAACGATAGAAGACATAAAGATTGTAAAAGGAATACTAAACCAACCAAACCAAAATCCTATTACTGCTAATAATTTAGCGTCTCCAAGTCCCATGCCCTCTTTTTTTCTAACTTTTTTATAAAAAAAGATAATTAACCAAATTATTAAATAACCAAATACACCACCAATTAAAGAATTGATATAATTTGGAAAAATTGTTTGATTTAAATTTGGATCGAAAGATTTAAAAAATCCTATAATCATTAAAGGAAAAGTTAATTCATTTGGAATTATAAAATGCTTTAAATCTATAAAAAAAATAATAATAAAAAAAACACTTAATATTAATAATAGTAAAGCAGTAAGGGTTAGTCCAAAAAAATAATAGATGGATACAAAACTAATAGCGGTGATTAATTCAACGGTAAAATATTGTGAATTAATTGGGTTTTTACAAAATCTGCATTTACTCATTAATAGTATAAAAGATAGAAGTGGAATATTATCATACCAAATAATTTTTTTTTTGCAGCTAGGACAAGAGGATCGTCCTGTAATTACACTTTTATTTTTTGGTAAACGATAAATACAAACATTGGCGAAACTTCCCCAGATGCCACCAAAAAAAAAGAACGCTAGGTAATACACAAATTAGATTTTTATTTGTGAAGTAAAATGTAAAATTCCATCTATACAGTATTGTATGAATATTGCTGTATCTTGAAGATGCAAATAAAAATTAGGTGAGTTAATAATAATTTCCATAGTAGTTGTAAAAAATATCAAAAAGAAGTTAAATTGCAATTAAAAATATGTTTTTTAAATCCAAAAAAGAACAACCAAAAAAAAAAGAATCCACAACTAATGTAGATTTAGCAATTATTACCCAAATGAATCAAGATTTTGCAAGATCTCTTGATTTGAATGAAACATTACAAACGGCACTTGAAGTTATTATTCTACGAATCAATGCTCAAGCAGCAAATATTTTTTTAATTGAAGAAAAGAAAAAAGTTTTTCAATGTATTGCATCAAAACATCAAGCTTATTTAGAAGATTATGAAATACTGTTAACAGAAGGCGTAATGGGCAAAGCTGCTCAACAAAAAAAATGTATTCGTGTTGGAGATGTTAGAAAAGATACTAGAGAAATTGCAGAGTTTTACTTTGATTTAGATAATAAAACAAATTTTACTACTTACTCAGTTTTGTGCTCTCCTTTAATTGTAGCTAACGAATGTATTGGGGTTATTCAATGTTTAAATAAAAAAACAACTGACAAGTTATTTGAAGAAGGTGATAGAAAATTGCTTGAAACTTTATCAGCTCCTGCTGCTCTAGCGATTAGAAATGCAAGAATGGCCAAAGAATTAGTTGATAAAAATATAATGCAAAAAGAAATTGAATTAGTAGGAGAAATTCAAAAAAGCTTATTATCTCAAAATCAAAAACCACCGTTTCCAATTGCTGGAATAAATATTCCTGCAAAAGTCGTGTCAGGAGATTTTTATAATTTTTCAGACCTTGGAAATGGCAAATATGGATTTGCAGTAGCCGATGTATCTGGCAAAGGAATAAAATCATCATTACTAATGTCTAAAGCGTCAAGTCTTTATCGTTGTTTAAGCAAAACTATGTTTTCAACAAAAGAACTTTTGAATCTTTTAAATAACGAAATTTATGAAACTGCATCAAGAGGAATGTTTGTTACTATGTTAATTGGAATTTACGATAGTCATAAAAAAGAAATTCTAATTAGTAATGCAGGTCATGAACCACCTTTAATTTTATCCAAGGACGGTAAATTTAGTAGCTATGAAGAGTCAGGTCCGCCGCTCGGTATTCAAGGAAAAATACAATATACTGAAAAAGTTTTACCTTTTTCTGAAAGCTCAATTTATATTTTTACAGATGGAATTACAGAAATAAAGAATCCCTCAGGATCAATGCTAGGAGCTGAAGGCTTTAAAGATTATATTATTAAACATCAAAAAACACCCAGTAACAAAAGATTAGAATTAATTCTTGATGACGTTCTTCAATCTGGTCGAATTCAAAAAGATGACTTAACTATTCTTGTTGTTGATGAAAAAATTTAATTTGGGTCACCTCTAATATCAGTGGAAAGTTCTTGGTAAATCATAACCAACAGAGTATTAAAATTATCTATAATTCTTTCTAAATCCCAATCAAGTTCAATAGCATTACAATTTAATTCCTCGTAATAATATACTTTACTTAAACCCAATGTAGGTTGCACTTCTGCACTAACAATATTTATTTTAGAAGTTCTTTTTTCTAAAGCAAAATTATATTTACACACATTAGACGTTGCCCAATAAAGCAATGCAGTTATTATCATTGCTACAACAATCATTATTTTTGGTATCGCTGACATTTTTTTTATTACCTTTTAAAAGATACTTTTAATATAGATGTTATAAAAGAAGCTAATCCGTAACTCATTACAATTAACACTGTAATAAACAATAACAAAGCAAATTTATTTACTTCATTTTTACCAACTCCTTTTTCAATTTGTTTTTGTAGTTCTTTATTTTCATTTTCTAAAATTTTATTTTTAAAAATTTGTTTTTCAAATTTTATTTTTTCATTTTCTTTAATCAATTCAACAATTAATCTTTTACTTGTTTCATTTTCTTCAAGAGTTTTCTGAGCTAATAATTTAAGCTTTTCGTTTTGATTTTTTAATGTTTCGTTTTCAACATTTAGTACTTCATTTGCTTTTCTTAATTCTTCGATCTTTTTTAAATCTATATCATAATCTTGGGAAGTTAAAATTTTAACATCTTTTAAAGTTTTGGATTTTTTTTCAAATTTTGCTGTCTTATTCTTTCCAAATGTTTTAGTTAATGAAATTGCTGCAATTTGATTAATCAAACCATCTTCATTGCCATACATAAGGTCTAGATTAAAATTAATATCTTTAACCTTTTTAGCAAATGTGAGGCCCGCATAATAACCAGAAGTTATGGTGTCTGCTGGAGAGGCAGGTTTGTAATCATCATCTTTTAAAATATCAATATTGTCATTCATGTTATGATTTATAGTTACGCCAGCATAAGGCTTAATGATAAAGCCATTGCCAAGCTCTTCATTGTATTTAACTTCAAACCCTCCACTCAATACTCGTTCAATAGCTTCATCTACTGACAAGTCACCATCACTAAATTTAGATAAATAGTCTGGAAATCTTTGCAGTCCTAATGTGGATTCAAAGCTTAAATTAAGTGAACTGTCTTCACCTGTTTTAATTTCTTTATCGATTTTACCATTAACGGCTAAAAATTCACTTAATAAATTAGTTTTTACTTTAGCTTTCGAATCTGAGTCATAGTCAGTTATATCTAAATCATTAAGTCCTATCATAGGTGAGAAGGATACTTTAAATCCATTTTTTATAAAAACATTCTTTAGTCCTAGAGCATAATTACCTCCACCTAAAAACTCACCATTATTAAAATCACCATAGTGTTTATTGTAACCCAGAAAAAAAAGACTTGTTACATTACCCCAATTAATTGGACTTAATTGCCCTACAACACCTGCCATGCTACCCTTATACGTATTTTCTCTTTTTACGTTGCTGTAAAATATTCTGAAAAATTTATCTTCTGAATTAACACCATCAATATAATTTGCAGCATTAAAAAACCCTTTAAATTTTGTTGAAATATTTTCACTTCGATATGATGCATTATTACTTACGACTTCAAGACCCTCATCAATTACTAGGTATCCATTTGTTTCAGAGTTGTCGGCATCTGCAGCAAGAGATGAATCGACAATTTTATAGGTATCATTTCCGCAAAGATTATTAGTGACCGTCATACCAGTTTTGTTGTCAAGTGTAACAGTTAAATCTTTTTTAAGATCACATGATAAAGAAATAGTAAAATCCTCACTTCCAAGATCCACATTACCGGTGATTGTTGGTTCTTCTGAAAGAACTAATGTATTTGCATCATTTCCTGATTCCACTTTAATTGCTTTAGCATTTGTACCTGAAACAGAGATGCTTCCTGAAAGTGTTATTGTATTGTTATCACAATTTTCATAAAAATGATAAGCGTGACCGTTGGTTCCTGAAGTTGTAATAGTACCTGATTGTGTTATGGAATTGTTAGTACCTTCCTCACAAAAGTAAGCTTTATTCGTATTTTCTGTAAGAGTTATATTTCCTTTCTGGATAATGGTATTGCCGTCACTGCCAGAGTTATCACCTGAAGCGTCGTCAAAAAAATACCCATGTGATCTCGCAGTTGATCCTGCAGTTGTACAATTTCCAGTTTGTGTAATGGTGTTGCTGTCAGCATTATCTAAATAATAACAATGAGACCATTTTACTCCGGTGGATTCCAAATCTCCTGATTGCGTGATATCGTTGCTATGACTATCTTTAATCATATACAAACGTGAAGTGTGCGTTCGTGTTTTAACTTTTCCTGATTGCGTGATGGTATTGTTGTCACTTTCATTTAAATAAATACCATGACCTGCGGATCCATTGGTTGTAACGGTACCTAATACATTAAGAGTATTACCGTCACCTGTAAAAGTAATTCCACTTCTATTATTTCCCGAAACGGCTATGCTTATTCCTGATTCTAATAGAAGACTATCACTACCATTAATAGTATTACCGCCATTTGTGCTTGTTGAATTTGAAGAAATTGTATAATCATCGGCTAATAAATTTATAGAAAAGCCGCTATAAAAAAGTGAAACTAGACCTAAAATTAACAATTTTTTCATAATTTTTAATAAAACCAGTTTATAACTTGCAGAAGAGAGAGAAAATTTAGCACACCTATTTTGGGTGATATTGGAGTGAAAATAGTTATATTTAAATGCATTATGAGTATAAAAAAACATGAAACAAATGATAATATTAGAGTTATTTCTATAGAGGAAAATAAAAGCAGTGGAGAAGTAAATGAACCAGTTTTTTCAAAAGGATTATATGACTGGGTAATGTTTATATTTGTCTACTATTCAAGAATAAGAGAAACATTAAAAATTGATTTTGAATCTTTTATTGTTCTCCAAGTTGTTGTTAGCCATTCACTTTATCACCTAAACAAAGATGGAGCTAAAAAATTTTCTGAAATTGAAAAAAATGTTGAACTACTATCAATATCTAAGTTAAGAGAAAATAATAAATTATCATTTGCTAGTATTGCTGAGGTACTGCAGTTGCCAAGAGAAACTGTTCGAAGGAAAGTATTAGAGCTTAATAAAAAAGAAATAGTACAAATTAATGATACCAGTGGAATTATACTTGGACCAGCTTATAAAACAATTTATAAAGAATTTGTTTCAAAAACCACAGTAGATATGAGTGCCTTAGTTAAAAAATGGAAAATTAGTGGGGCACTGGACAAATTATTACAAATGGAAAAAAAAGATAATTAATGAGTAAATTATTTTACGCACTGTATGATCTAGCAAATTCAGCTTATACTATTATAGTTGTAACATTTATTACGTCGGCGTACTTTGCAAATCAAATTGTAGGTGATCCACAAATTGGTGCAGCGTACTGGCAGTGGACAGCCGGACTTTGTGGATTACTAATTGCACTAACAGGACCCATACTTGGAAACATAGCTGATAAAAAACCTAAAGGTAAAATTAATTTGTTACACGTGTTTACCATCCTTTGTATTTTATTCACATGCTTGTTTTGGTTTGCTAAACCATCGACAAATTATATTTTGTTTACATTGATTATTTTTTTATTATCAAACTATTGCTATGAAGCTGCTTCAATTTTTTATAATTCACTATTAAAAAACTGTTCAAATGAAAATAATATTGGAAAAACATCAGGTGCAGCATTTGCTTTAGGATATATTGGATGTGTTCCAGTATTATTATTTTCATTATATGTTTTTGTTTTACCCGACACTGTTCCTTTTGATTTAGACAAAAGTAAATTTGAAAATATAAGATTCATTCCAGTTATTACTGCAGTTTGGTTTTTAATTTTTTCTTATCCCATGATAAATTATTTTAAAAATCACATTGAATACAAAGATAATGTTGATCAAACTCCCATTTTTAAAAAACTTATTGAGCTAGTATAGAAAAATAAATTTACAAGTACTGGAAAGTTTCTTTTAGCTAGAATGATTTATTCTGATGCTTTAATTGTTTTAATTGCCGGAGGAGGTGTGTATGCTTCAGGTGTTTTTGCTTTCACTTCAGGAGAGTTATTAAAATTAGCTATTTTTGCAAAACTATTTGCTTTTGTAGGAGTTTTGCTAGGTGGATATTTAAATGATAGATTTTCATCAAAAATTATTATTTTAATTTGTATTGCCGTATTAACAGCAACTGTTTTCTACGCTTCAATTGTTGCACAAACAAAAACGCAATTCTTTTATAATGCTATGGTTCTATCCTTTTTTATAGGATCAATTCAAAGTGCAGGTCGTGTTATGATAACAGGGTTATTAGAAGCTAATGATCAAGGAAAAGGTTTTGGTTTATTTAGTTTTTCAGGTAGAATTACAGCATTTGCCGGACCTTTATTAGTTTGAACTAGAACTTTTTTTTCTCAAAGAATAGGGCTCTTATCTATTAGTTTTTTTTTATTTTAGGCTTTATTTTAATGCTTTTCGTTGATAAAGATCAAAAAAATTCAAAAATCACTCAAAAAGCGAATTTTTTTTAAATATGAACAGATTTTATTGAGATTAAATGGTAATCTCTGCTTTATAAATATAACT
>CAJQRZ010000036.1 GCA_905612435.1 uncultured Candidatus Pelagibacter sp. | reverse complement strand
CATTTTGTATACTTGGTGGCTGTGTAGGTTCTGCTTCTAAAGGTATTTTTGGAACTGGAGTTTCAATAGCTTTAGATCCTAGGTCTCTCGGTACACAAATAGATGATTCAATAATGCAAAAAAATTTAATAGCAAGGTTAACTTTAAAAGAAAAAAGTTATTTTTTATCTATAAAAACACAAGTGTTAGATGGTCATATAATTCTAACTGGCAATGTTAATAATCCTGAAGAAAAATTACAAATAACAAAAATAGCATGGGAAACACTAGGAGCAAGGTCTGTTAAAAATGATATTAAGATAAAAGAAAAGTTTAGTTTTAAACGTTCAGCAAAAGATGTATTAATTACTTCTCAACTTAAAACTGCAATGATTTTAGATAGAGAGATTAAAGCATCTAACTATAATATCGACACTTATAAAAAGAAAATTTTTATTTATGGTATTGCAATTACTCCAGAAGAGAGAAAAAAAGTTATTAACGAGGCAAAAAATATTTTAGACGTTGAGGATGTGGTTGCATCTATATTTTTAGTTGAAGACTTAAGAGTACAAAAAAACTAGTTTTATTTACTGTAATTAATTACACCTGCCGAATAAGCAGCAACAGAGGCTAAATTTAGTATATCAGAAGTTGAGGATCTTAAGGGTGCAATTTCAATAGGTTGAGCCAAACCAATTAATAATGGTCCAATAACTTTTGCTCCACCTAATTCTCTCATCATTTTATATGATATTGCTGCACTATGTTGTCCAGGCATAATTAATATATTTGCGTTACCAACTATTTCAGAAAATGGATATAGTTCTTTATATTCGGCGTTCAAAGCAACATCGGGTTGCATATCTCCATCAAATTTAAAATCTACATTTTTTTCTTTTAAAATATCTACTGCATTTTTAATATGTTTGGTTCTACTAGTAAGTGGTTGTCCAAAAGTTGAGTGAGAAACAAATGCTATCTTGGGATCAAAACCAAATAATCTTACTACTCTAGCAGATGATATTGCTATTTCTGCGAGTTGTTCAGAGCTAGGATATTCATGAACGCTAGTATCACCTACAAAAACAGTCTTCCCTTTATTTACAATCATATTAAGGCCAAACATTATTTCTCCTTGCCTTGGTTCTATTACTTTTTTAATTTTTTCTAATGAAGCACCATAACGTCTAGTATTTCCAGTCACCGCTCCATCTGCATCACCACAAGAAACCATGCATGATGCCCAAATTACTCTATCGTTTCTAACCATTCTATCACAATCACGTTCTAATAAACCTTGTTCTCTTTGTAATTTTTTAAATAAAAATTTTACATATTTCTCTCTCTTTTTTTTGTCCGTTGAATTGGTTATTTCTATATCTAAGTTTTCACTGTAACCAATTTCTTTTAATCTTTGTTTTATAGTTTCTTTTTTTGCTACCAATATTGGTATACCCAATCCACTATTTTTAAATGCAATAGCAGCTTTTAAAGTGTTTTCATCCTCACCATCAGCAAAGACAATTTTTTTTTTATTTTTTTTTATTTGAGAATTTATCCCTTGCATAATAGTTACTGAAGGATCGAGTCTTTGTTTGAGTTGTTCTTTATAGATTTCAAAATCTTCTATTTTTATTCTAGCAACACCACTATTAATTGCCGCTTTAGCAACAGCAACAGGTATAACGCTTATTAATCTTGGATCAAAAGTTGAAGGTATAATATATTCTTTTCCGTAATGTGGTCTATCACCACCCATTGCTGCAACTACTTCATCAGGTACATCTTCTCTTGCTAAAGCTGCAATTGCATTTGCAGCTGCAACTTTCATTTCTTCATTAATTGTTTTTGCTCTTACATCTAAGGCACCTCTAAAAATATATGGAAAGCCAATTAGATTATTTACTTGGTTTGGGTAATCAGATCTTCCAGTTGCAATTATTGCATCATCACGGACTTCTTGAATTTCTTCTGGTGTTATTTCTGGATCAGGGTTAGCACATGCAAAAATAATTGGATTATTTGCCATATTTTTTACCATATCTTTTGACAAAGTGCCTTTTGCAGACAATCCTAAAAATACATCTGCATTCTTAATTGCTTCGTCTAAAGTTCTATTTTTTGTTTCAATTGCATGACCAGATTTCCATTGGTTTAAGTTGTCCCTTCCTCGATAAATAACACCTTTTTTGTCAACCATAGTTATATTTTCTTGTGGAACACCAGTATTTTTAAATAAGTTTACACATGCCATTGCAGAAGCTCCAGCACCATTAACTACAACTTTAATTTCTTTTATTGATTTACCATTTATATCTAAAGCATTAATTAGAGCTGCGGTTGTAATTATTGCAGTTCCATGTTGATCATCATGAAATACAGGGATGTCTAAAATTTCTTTTAATTTTTCTTCTATGATAAAACAATCTGGAGCAGCAATATCTTCTAAATTAATACCACCAAAACTAGGGGCAAAATTTTTGATGCTATTAATAATTTCATTAACATCATTACAATCTATTTCTAAATCAATAGAGTCAATGTCTGCAAATCTTTTAAACAAGACTGCTTTACCTTCCATTACAGGTTTTGATGCAAGGGCTCCTAAATTTCCCATTCCTAAAATTGCAGAACCATTACTTATTACGGCTACCAAATTTCCTTTAGTTGTATAATCATAGGCAGCATCGGGATTTTCAAAAATAGCTTGGACTGGCGCTGCAACACCTGGTGAGTAGGCTAAAGCCAGGTCTCTTTTTGTAGTCATGGGCTTT
>CAJQRZ010000035.1 GCA_905612435.1 uncultured Candidatus Pelagibacter sp. | reverse complement strand
AATTTAAGAGTATTTTTTTTAATTTTTTTTTTTAGGTAATTATAAAGTTCATTTATCATGAGATCTTTAACTTCATGTTTAATCTTTATTTTGTAATTAAATTGATTTATTGTCTTGCTAGTTTGTATTTCATTTTTTAATACTAGTGGCGTTTCTATATTTTTATTATCTTTCTTTTCTAAAGTTAGCGCCTTCTCCGCTTCTCTTATTATGTTTTGGGTATTAATTGGTATATTTTCTTTTGATACTTGAGTTTTTTTTTTAACTTTACTTTTAACATCTGGATCTAAAAAATTATTTGTGGCTTTTAATATTTCTTTTATTGAGTAAATATTCATAAATATTAAGAATCAGTATTCTTTATTTATAATACATGTTAAATTTTATTCAAGTGATGGTTGTATAATCAAATATCATTATACTATAAGTTACTAATAAAACTTCTACTATCATTAAGGTCACTTAAACATACGCATGATAATTTACCGGAAAAATAGCAGCCAGTATCGATATTTACTCTATACGGATGATTAACAATATTTTGCTCAGGTGTGTGGCCATGAATAATAGTTTTTTCAGTTTTAAAATCTTTATGAAAAAAATCACTAGATCTTGACCACAAATAGTCTTTTTTAGTTTGTTCTGTAAAATTTTTATTAGGGTCTATTCCTGCATGAACAAATAAATATTTTTCTGTTAAATATGTTAGTTCTAGATTATTCAAAAAATCAATATGATCGCTACCCATTTTCTTTAATAATACATTTCTTAATCTATCAATAATATTATCTTCAAAACCATCTTTGATAAACTCAACTATTTCGATATCGTAACTTTTAAAAGTTTGATCTGCTCCAAAGTTAAGCCAATTTTTTATATTATTTTTTTTATTAAATAAAAAATCAATCATCAATTCTTCGTGATTTCCCATTAAGTGTATAGTTTTTATTTGTTTATTTTTTAATTTAATAATTTGATCTATGACTTGTTTTGATTTAAGACCTCTGTCTATATAATCTCCCAAATATATTAATAAATCTTCTTTTACATTAAATTTATCATTAGTAAGTATTTTTTTATGAAGAGAGGTTAATTCACTTAAGCATCCATGAATATCACCAATGGCATAAATATTCATTTTAATTAATCAACTTTTTGAAATATAATAACAAACATCGTTTTAATCATAATATAAAAATCTAACATTAAATTCCAATTTTTGATGTAATAAAGATCATATTGATAACGTTTATCCATTAAGCCCTTTCCCTCTGTTGGGCCTCTTAGACCGTGAACTTGTGCCCAACCAGTAATTCCAGGTAGACACTTGTGTCTTTGCATAAAATTTTTAACATCTATAGAATAATATTTTGTATGCGCAGTCATATGTGGTCTTGGACCAACTATTGACATGTCTCCTTTTAAAACATTAAAAAATTGAGGTAACTCATCGATACTAAGTCTTCTAATTATTTTACCAATGAAAAGAACTCTATTATCACCAGCTATAACTTGTTGATCTTCTGAATCATCATCTTCCTTACTTAAAGATCTAAGTTTGAATATATTAAATGCTCTTCCATCCCATCCTGTTCTTTTTTGTTTAAAGAAAATAGGAAAACCATTCTCTATTAATATAAAAATACTAAAAATTAAAATTATTGGAAATGTAATAATTAAAAAAATTATTGATAAAATTTTATCTATGATATTTTTTATTAAAAAACTCGTCCCATAAAATGGAGAAAATGATATATTGTAAAAATCAAAACCTGCATCAGTATCCATGCCTTCAGTAAATTTAAATTTTGATTCAGGTAAAACTAAACGGCAATCAATAGAAAAATTCAAAAATTTATCAACCAATTTTTCAACAAATGTTTGTGTTTTTAAAGAAGAAACAATCCAGACTTGACCTATAGAATGATGATTTAAAATATAACTAAAATCATCCTCTAAATTAAATGTGGGTACTCCATAAAATTTCTTTTGTTCTTCATGGTTTCTATTAATTACTATTAAACATTTAATAACTGAATTACTCGTGGTTTTTGGCATTTTTCGTATAATATTTTGACAACTTATACTATCACCTATTAAAAGAATATTTCTTTGAATGGTATTTGATTTTACTAATGAAATATAAAGTAAATCAAAAATAACTTTTAAAAATAAAAAAATAAAAATTGATAAAAAAAAACTAGTAAAAAACCAAATACGTGAATAACTACCTGTATTTTTAAAAATTACGGTTATTAATACTGCAATTAAAAAGGTTTGAATTAAAAAAATAAATTCAATTTTAAACCACTGAACCGTGCCTCTTAAATATCTATCTTCATTAGCTTTACCCGATCTGACGATTGACATAGTCCAGAAAATTAATGTAATTAAAATTGAACCTTCAAAATAAGTCTCTGGCAGTTCCCAACTTTTATTTCTAATATAATAAGCATAATGAGTGCTAAAATTTAATGATAACCCAATTGCAAAATAATAAACTAGTAGATAAAATTTATCATTTCTTTGAAATATTTTTTCAAATAATTGCATCAAATAGGATTATAGGATATTTTTGACTGTAAAGCTTATTTTTTTATTAAAAAATTAGAAATTTTAATAGTTTATCTTAACTTAACTATAGCTTTTATATTTTGAATTATAGCCACCATATTGATAATAGCCATAATAACTAGCTTTCGATGTATCTAAATCATTAATTATTAAACCATCTACTTTTACATTTACATTTTTTAATTTTTTAAGTGCAGATTTAATTCCGGCCATTTTTGTAACGTCAGACCTCGCGATAAGTATATTGTGATCCGTTGCCTGTGATATAAATAAAGTATCTGTAACTGGTTGAATAGGAGGAGTATCTAAAATTACGTAATCATACGTTTGCTTTAATAAATCAAAAAATTCTTTCAATTTTTCTGGTGATGTTAAATCAGTTAAGTCTGATCTTCTTGTTCCAGATGTCATTAAATCAATACCAGAACCAGGAAGTTTGGCAATTATGTCACTAAAATTAATATTTCCTTGTAAAATATCACTAAACCCCTGTTTTTTACTAATCTCATCGCTATCAGCTTTGCCTGTAATATTTAACACAGAGGGTCTTCTAATGTCAGTTTCAATTAAAATAACTTTGCCAATTTTTGAAAAAGCTAAAGCCGTATTTAGTGAAATTGTAGTTTTTCCTTCTCCTGAATATGTTGAGCTTAACAATATTGATTTATTCTTCTGGAATTTAGCTACCATAAGTGTTCTTAACGTACGTATAGCTTCTGAAAATTCTGAATTTACATCCTCTAAAAACATTTGAGATAAGTGATAACCTTTACTTATATTTTTAACACTTGGTAGCGTTGCTAAAATTGGAATATTTAATTCTTCTAATTGTGAAGGCTCAACAATGGTATTACTATTAAATTCAAAATAAACTATTATTAAAAAAATTAATCCAAATGATAATAAATAAGACATAAATGTTATTTTTGAAATATTTGGAGATATAGGTTTAAGTGGTAAAAGTGCACTTTGAATTATTCTAACGTTTGAAGATTGAAGTTCTTTAACCTCATTCGTTTCTTTCATTCTTTGTAAAAATGTTTCATAAATTCTATTGTTTGTTTCAACTTCACGCACATACTGTTGCAATGCTACATCTTTTTCCTCAAGTTCTTGTAGATCAATCTTTGCTTGATTAAGCTCATCTTTACTTGATTGAATAAAGCCTTGCAAATTTGATAATTCAAAAGCTGCAGCAGCAATATTTTCATCTAGGAGCTCTCCAAGTCTATTCTGAAGATTTTCTTTAGTTTTTAAAGATTTTTTAACTTTAGGATGTTCCTTAGTATAAATAATTTGCAATGCTTCAATATTGTTATTAGTTGCGTTAATATTTGTTCTAATTGCATCAACTTCCTTTTTGCCTCTTAAGTCAGCTATTGCTAAAAGCTCATCAACATTACCATCGGCCAGTTTAATGGCTACTAGATCATTTTGTTTTTTTTGAAGTTCTCTGTTAGCTTCTATAATTCTTTTTGAAACAGATTTAATTTGATCTATTTTTAAATCTTTAATATCACCAATATCAATCAAATTATTTACTTTTTTGTATTGCAACAATTTTTGTTCTGCAATTTCCATTTGCTCTAAAAGTTTAGAAAGTCTTCCATTGATCTGAGCATTGGCATAATTTGTCACTTTAACTTTAGTGTCAACGTCATATTTTAAGTATGCTTCAATTACTTGTTCTAATAAAAATTTAGCTAGTTCTGCATTTCCTGATTTTATAGTAATGTTTACTACATCACTATTTCTTATCTGAGAAACTGTTAAGTTTGACTGTATATACTTTTTAATATTAATCTCAGATTTTTTTGACGATGTATCCTTAGATAAAAAATTAAAAAAACTTAATTTTTTAGATAATAAAAAGTTCCTAGGTAATTTTTTATATAGTACATTCGCTTTAGCTTGTACATCTTCTTGCGATAAAATTGTTCCTAAAACTTCATCACTTTCTAAAATTTGGATTTGATTATTAATATAATTAACATTGCCGCCAAACCCTCTACTGACATCTCCGCTGTATACCTCTTCTATGTTTACAATATTCTTGGTAGATTCTTCAATCACAAGTGTCGCTTGACTTTGAAATACTGGATTAATATTTAAAGCTACAAAGTAGCCCAACAAAGCAAAAAGAATTGGGGCTAAAAAAAATATTTTTTTATATTTTAAAAGCAGTATCCAATAATGAGTTAAATTTAATTGCTCATTAATATTTTCTAGCTTGTGTAAAAAATTCTGATTTTCCATTTAATAAATTTTTTTTATAATAAATAATTCTCCCTACAAGAATCATTACTGAAAAAAAATACACTTACAAGTTGTTTCTAGATATTTTCCTTTAATTAGTGATAAAATTTATACAAGCACAACATCTAGGCATTTCAATTAGAAAAAATAATATCACTAACTTCATTGCTGAATCTGGGAATGTTTCGTAAATAAAAAAGTTTAAGTATTTTTTGTTTACGCTTATTGTTTTTTGAAAGTATAGCGTAATTAATGAAGTTTTTTTCAAAATCAATTCTTAAATCTTTATTGGTAATTTGATAAAGTGTTTTCATTTCCCAGTAACTATAATCAAGTGCTGATTGTCTCCCCGTTGTATTTATAAGCTGATAAAGTTTTTTAGCCCTTGGGCTTTTGACTTGAAGAAGTTTTTTTGAAAACCTTAAAGGCTTTTTAAAAAAAATTGAATATTTGTAGGGTAGATAATTAATAGATTTAACCAAATAACCATCAATTTTTGGGCTAAAAGATATTATTAAAATAGAGAAAATATTATAAAAAACGATTATAATAAG
>CAJQRZ010000034.1 GCA_905612435.1 uncultured Candidatus Pelagibacter sp. | reverse complement strand
AATTTTTTTATTAATTAAGGTTTTAGCTAATGCCAGACTTGTTAGGCTATCGCCTATTAAACAGATATTCATATTTAAAATTTAATTTTAACCACAAATATTAAATGATACAAAGTGATTAATCTGATTCATTTTTTATGGAAATTAAAGAATTAATAAATAAATGTGTAAATTTTACAATTAAACGATTTACAGAACTTTTTGGCGTTGCTTTATCTGTGGTTGGGCTATTATTATTGATATCATTAATTACTTATTCGCCTGAAGATCCTAACTTTATTTTTCCAGACAATACTGAAATTCAAAATATACTTGGATTTAAAGGAGCCTTTGTTGCAGATATTTTCTATCAATCTTTAGGTATTATTTCTATAGCAATTCCAATTACAATTTTTTTTACTGGTATTAATATTGTGCGACTAAAAAAAAATATTTTTTTAATTGAAAGCTTATTTTTTACTATTCTATATTCTTTGTTTGGTTTATTATTTTTTAGTATCTTTTATAAAAATTCTTTTTGGCTTTCAATAAATGGCAATGGAGGGTTTATTGGAATTTTTTTAGAAAATACTTTTTTATATAATTTTCTTAATATAAATTTAAAAATTTCTTACTATCTATTAATATTTATTATTTCTATATTTTTTTTAATTAGTGTCAGGTTCAATATTAATTTTTTTGTAACAACTATAAAAAAAGTATTCATTTTTTTATTTTCAAAAAAAGAACAAAATTATACTAATAAAAACGAAATTATAAATCAATATATTCCAGAAGAGGAAATAAAAAATCTCATACAAGAAGATTTACCATTCATAAAAAATAACAAAAAAGAAAACATTAACCAAATAAGATTTAAATTACCTTCTATTGATTTATTAAAATTGCCTACAAAGAACGAAAGAGGGAAATTAAAAGATGAAGATTATGTTGATACAAATTTTTTAGAAAAAATTCTTTTAGATTTTGGTGTAGAAGGAAAAATTAAAAAAGTTAGCCATGGTCCAGTTGTTACATTAAATGAATTTGAACCAGCAGCTGGTATAAAGGTATCAAAAATAATTAATTTATCTGAGGATATTGCACGTAATACGAGTTCAGAGTCAGCGAGAATTTCAACCATTCCGGGCCGAAATACTATCGGAATTGAATTACCTAATTCTCTTAGGGAGAATGTTTATTTAAGCGAATTACTTTCACACAGTGATTTTCCAAAAAAAGATATTAGACTCCCAATTGCACTGGGTAAAAATATTTCAGGAATTCCTATAATTGGAGATCTTGCATCTATGCCTCACTTGCTTATCGCTGGAACAACTGGTTCCGGTAAATCTGTGTGCATAAACACAATTATACTTTCTCTTCTTTACAGACATTCTCCTGAAAAATGTAAATTCATTTTAATTGATCCAAAAATGTTAGAGCTTTCTACATATGGAGGTATTCCTCACTTATTGTGCCCTGTCATCACTGAAGCTAAAAAAGCTGCATCAGTATTAGGATGGGTCGTTAAAGAAATGGAAAGTAGATACCGCCTAATGACTAAAGAGGGTGTTAAAAACATTGATAGTTATAATACCAAACATAAACTTGCTATGCCTTATATAGTTGTAATTGTTGACGAAATGTCAGATCTAATGTTAGTTGCTGGAAAAGAAATTGAAAACTATATTCAAAAATTATCACAGATGGCTAGAGCTGCGGGTATTCATATTATCATGGCCACTCAAAGACCAAGTGTGGATGTAATAACGGGAACCATAAAAGCAAACTTTCCTACACGAATATCCTTCCAAGTTACCTCAAAAATTGACAGTAGAACCATACTTGGTGAACAAGGGGCTGAACAATTGCTTGGAAAGGGTGATATGTTATATATGTCTTCCGCTAATAGAATTGTAAGAATACACGCCCCATTTGTTTCTGAAAGTGAAATAGAAAAGATTAATAACTATTTAAGATCTCAAGCAGAGCCTAACTATGTTGATGAAATATTAAATTTTGTAGATCAAAAAGAGATTGGTGAGAATTTATCAAATAATGAAAATAAAGATGAACTTTATAATGCAGCTATTGAAATTATTAAATCAGAAGGAAAAGCTTCAACTTCATTTCTACAAAGAAAATTACAAATAGGTTATAATAGGGCCGCAAGAATAATTGATATGATGGAAGAAGAAGGAGTTGTTAGTAAAGCAAATCATGTTGGGAAAAGAGAAGTTCTTTAATGAAAAAAAAAATAATAGTTATATTTTTTTATTTTTTTTTTATTGAATCATCTTGGGCAACATTAAATGAAAAAATTATTTTTAATTTGGAAAAAATAAATAATTTAACATTCAACTTTAAACAAACAATTAATAATAAAAACGAAACAGGTAATTGTGTTATTAAATACCCAAAAAAAATTTTTTGTTCATATGCTAATTTAAATGAAAAAATAATGGTTTCTAATGGAAAATATCTAGTTATTAAAAATAAAAATATAAATCAATATTATATTTATCCGCTCGAAAAAACACCATTAGTATTGATTTTAAATAAAAAATATTTAATTAATAAAATTAAAAACCTTAAAAGTAAAATTATAGATGAAAAATATATAAATTTTAAAATAATAGACAACAAATATGAAATTGATATTTTTTTTGATAAAAAAAGTTTAAACTTAATTGGTTGGCAAACAGAAGATATTTATCAAAATTTAGTAATTACCTTTATATCAAATGTTAAATTAAATCAGAATCTTGATGATGATGTTTTTAAACTACCCAAAAAAAACTAATAATTCTATAGTTTTAAAGATTCTGCTTTAAAAATTTTCATTCCTCTTGATAAGTAGTTTTTTAATGCATTTTCATGATCTAACGAACATGTATGAAGCCAAATTCTATTAACGCCTAATGAAAATGATTTTTTTATGGCTTCGCTTAATAAATACCCACCTAGTTTTTTACCAAAATATTCCTCTAAAATACCAAAATAAGCAATTTCAATTTCTTTTTTATTATAATGGATTATTAACTCAAAATAACCAACTACATCCTCCTTATTTTTTAACACAAAAGTTAGAAGATTTTTATTTGATACATAGTTCATCCATTTTTGATCTATCCATTCTAGACGGTCAATCCAATGATATTTTTTACCAATTTGTTTATATAAAAATTTATTTAATTGAAAATCAGTTTTATCAATTAAATTTATAGAATATTCTTTACCTGGATATTCTCCTTCACTTAAATCTTTGATAGATTTTATTTCTAAATATTTTCTTGAAATTTCTTTATTCACTCACCATTTTTCCAACTTTTTCACCTCCGAACAAATGAAAGTGTAAATGTGGAATCTCTTGACCACCATGCTCTTCCAAATTTGTAAGTGCTCTGTAACCCTGTCCAGTATCAACTGATATACCTAGTATTTTTGCAACTTCTGTAATGGCTTTGCTTAAAGTAACTATTTCAAGATCAGATGCTCTTTGATTAAAATCATCTAAATCAATATACTCACCTTTGGGTATTACCAAGGCATGAATTTTTTTTTGCGGATTAATATCGTGAAAAGAAAGAACGTGTTCATTTTCAAATATTTTTTTACATGGAATTTCTTTTCTTAAAATTTTCGCAAAAATGTTATTTTTGTCATAGCTCATTATCTAGTATTTTTTTCTTCTATACCTGATTTTTTTTTTCTATTTTCCAATTCTATTAATATGTCTTCAAATTTGATATTGGCAGCCTCTAAGGTTACTAATAGGTGATAAATCGTATCTGCTGCCTCATGTACAATATTAGAATTATCATTTAAAGCCCCTTTCAATTCATCAAACTCTTCCTGCAATTTATCTATACATTTGACAAGCCCACCAGATAAAAGTGATGCGGTGTAAGACTTATCCTCATTTTTATCTTTTCTTTCTCTTATTGTTTTTACTAAGTTTTCTAAATTATTTGACATAATTAAATTCTAACAGGGATTCCTTTTGAGTCCAAATATTGCTTTGCCTCTTTAATTGAATGTTTCCCATAATGAAAAATAGAAGCTGCCAGAATTGCACTTGCTTTCCCATATTTAACTCCTTCAAATAAATGTTCTAAATTTCCAACTCCTCCAGATGCAATAATTGGTATATTCACATTTTTTTCAATTTCAGAAATTAGCTTAATATCATAACCTTTTTGAGTCCCGTCTCTATCCATTGAGGTAATTAATAATTCACCTGCTCCATTATCTTCCATCTTTTTTGCAAAATCTATAGCATCAATTCCAGTTTCAGTTCTTCCTCCATGTGTGTATATTTCCCAATTATCATTTTTTTGTTTGGCATCAATTGCAACTACAATACATTGTGATCCAAATTTTTTACTACTTTTCTTTATTAAATCTTTATCATTAACTGCTGCTGTATTTATTGAAACTTTATCAGCGCCTGAAATTAATAATTTATTTATATCTTCTAAACTTTTAACTCCACCACCAACAGTAAGAGGTACAAAACAGTTTTCAGATGTTCTTTTGATAACATCATATATAATTTCTCTCTTTTCATTGGTGGCTGTTATGTCTAAAAAACAAATTTCATCCGCGCCACTTTTACTATAAATTTTAGCTTGCTCAACTGGGTCACCAGCATCTCTTAAATTTACAAAATTAATTCCTTTAACTACTCTTCCATTTTTAACATCAAGGCATGGGATAATTCTATTTTTAAGCATTTTCTAATTTTTTAAGTTCATTAAGTTTTATATCACCATCGTAAATTGCTTTACCCACAATCACTCCTTCAATATTAAATTTTTTTAATTCTTTAATTTTTTTTACATCTTTGATTGATGAAATTCCTCCAGAAACTACCACAGGAGTAGATGAAATTTTTGCAATATTTATAGTTTCCTTAATGTTTGGTTCTGTTTTAGTACCATCTCTATCTATGTCCGTGTAAATTACCCTTGAAAAACCATAGTTATTTACAATTTTCAAATAATTTTCTGCAGTTTGATTTGTCGTTTCCTTCCAACCTGAAACAGAAAGTTTTCCTTTCTTTGCATCTAATCCGAGAACAATTCTATCTTTAAAATCTTCACATGCTTGTTTCAAAAAATCAGGATTTTTTATAGCAGCACTTCCAAGTATTACTTTATCAACTCCTATATTTAAATAAGATCTAATTTTTTTGACAGATCTTATTCCACCACCAATCTCAATAGAAATATTTAATTTTTTTACAATATTTTCTATAACATCCAAATTAACTAGCTCTCCAGAAAGTGCTCCATCCAAATCTACCATGTGTAAATTTAAAAATCCTGCATCTTTATATTTTGATGCTTGATCATAAGGTGATTGTTTATAAGTAGTTTGCTGATCAAAATTTCCTTTTAATAATCTTACACATTTTTTATCTTTAATGTCTATTGCAGGAAATATTTTCATTCTATAATTCAATAAAGTTTTCAATTATTTTTAAACCAACGGTGTCACTTTTTTCAGGATGAAATTGTGTTCCAAATAAATTATCTTTTTCTACTGAAGCTACAATTTCTTCTGAATAATTTATTTTACTTGATATAAACCTTTCATCATTTGGCATAAACTTATAGCTATGAACAAAATAAACATGTGATTTTTCTTTTACATTTTTAAATAATTTACTCTCAGACGCAAATAAAAGTTCATTCCACCCAATATGCGGAAGCTTGTATTGATTATTCTTATTATCAATTTTTTTGACACTTCCTGGAATCCAGCCTAATCCTTTTGTTTCAATTTCTTCAAATCCAAAATCTGCAAACATTTGCATCCCAACACAAATACCTAACAAAGGTTTTTTGTTAATAATAGCAAACTCATTTAATGTATCTTTAAGTCCTTTAATTTTTTGTAGAGATTCTGTACAATTTTTAAATGATCCTTGTCCTGGTAATATTACTTTATCCGAATTGGATATTTTTTTTAGATCAGAAGTAACTTCTATTTTAATTTTAATATTTTTACTTATACAAACAGCTTTAAAAGAATTAATTACTGAACTTATATTACCAGATTTATAGTCAATGATTGCAATATTCATTGCGAATTTTTTATAAAGAACCTTTTGTAGAAGGTATCATACTTTTATTTTTTGGATCTATTTCTAAGGCTGCTCTTAATGATCTTGCTAATCCTTTAAAACAAGATTCAATTATATGGTGACTATTATCACCATAAATATTTTCGATATGTAAGGTTATACCAGCTGCTTGTGAGAATGCTTGGAACCATTCTTTAAATAACTCAGTATCCATTTCTCCTAATTTTTCTACCTTTAACTTAACTTTCCAGATTAAATAAGGTCTATTTGAAACGTCAATTGCAACTCTGGTTAATGTTTCATCCATTGGAATCATTGCATGTGCATATCTTTTAATTCCTACAAATTTTTTAGCAGCTTTCTTTAAGGCTTCGCCTATTGCTATGCCAGTATCTTCAGTTGTATGGTGAAGATCTATGTGTGTGTCACCCTTTGCTTTTAAGCTTATATCTATTGATGAATGTTTAGAAAGTTGTTCCAACATATGATCTAAAAAACCTATTCCAGTATCAATCTTATATTTACCTTTGCCATCAATATTAATATCAACACTAATACTAGTTTCTCTAGTCTTTCTTGAAATTTTTCCTTTTCTGATCATATTATTCAATAGGTATATATAGATTAACTAAGTATATCAATATTAGTAATCACCTACTTGAACTATAAAAATTAATATCCATCTATTATTCATGACTACAATAGTTCTTATAAGAAAAAACAATGAAGTGGTGGTTGCGGGTGATGGCCAAGTTAGCATGGGAAATACTGTCATAAAAAGTACAGCAGCTAAAGTTCGGAAAATTGAAAAAAGAAATGTTATAGCTGGATTTGCAGGATCAACTGCTGATGCTCTAACTTTGTTTGAAAGACTTGAGGCAAAATTAGAAAAGCATGCAGGAAATTTGCCTAGAGCCGCAGTTGAACTAGCTAAAGATTGGAGAACAGATAAATATCTACGAAGATTAGAAGCTTTAATGGCAATCGGAGATAAAGAAAATAGTTATATTATTTCAGGAACTGGTGATGTTTTAGAGCCAGAAGGTAATGCAATAGGAATTGGTTCAGGTGGGAATTATGCTTTAGCAGCAGCAAAAGTTTTGCTTGATACAAATATGTCTGCAGAAGAAGTTGCAAAAAAAGCTATTAAAGTTGCTTCTGAGATTTGTGTATTTACAAATGATAATATTAAAATTGAAAAAATTTAATGGAAAAATCTAATGTTACACCACTAGTACCAAAGGAGAAGACAACTGAAACTAAAAAAAACAATTCATTAGTAAGCTCTTTATCTCCAAGAGAGATTGTTTCGGAACTAGATAGATATGTTGTTGGACAAGAAAAAGCTAAAAAAGCAGTAGCAATTGCTTTAAGAAATAGATGGAGAAGACAAGCTTTAAAAGGTGAGATGAGGGATGAAGTGTTGCCTAAAAATATTTTAATGATTGGACCAACTGGAGTTGGTAAAACAGAAATATCAAGAAGACTATCAAAATTAGCTGAAGCTCCTTTTGTAAAAGTTGAAGCTACCAGATTTACTGAAGTTGGTTATGTTGGGCGAGATGTGGAACAAATTATTAGGGATTTGTTAGAAATTGCAATTGCAATGGAAAAAGTCAAAAAGAGAAAGGAAGTAAAAAGCACAGCTCAGAAATTAGCTGAGGAAAAAGTTCTTGATGCATTAGTGGGCAATAAAGCAAGTGTTGCTACTAGAGAAAGTTTTAGAAAGAGATTGAGAAGTGGTGACTTAGATAATAATGAAATTGAAATATCAATAAATGAAAGTAATACACCTCCTTCTTTTGAAATTCCAGGAATGCCAGGTGCTAATGTGGGAATGATTAATATTAGTGAAATGTTGGGAAAATCAATGGGAACTAAACAGCAGCAAAAAAAAATGACTGTAAAAGAGTCTCATGAAATTCTAATAAATGAAGAGTCTGATAAATTAATTGAAGATGATAAAATTATTAAATCAGCAAAAAATACTACAGAAAATAATGGGATAGTTTTTTTAGATGAAATTGATAAAATTTCAGGTAGATCTGATCGTACTGGTGGTGATGTTTCTAGAGAAGGTGTCCAAAGAGATTTACTGCCTTTAATAGAGGGTACTACTGTTAGTACAAAATATGGTCCAATCAAAACTGATCATATATTATTTATCGCTTCTGGAGCATTTCAACTAGCAAAACCATCTGACTTATTACCGGAGCTACAAGGAAGATTACCAATAAGAGTTGAACTTGAAGCTTTGACTGCTGATGATCTTAAAAAAATTCTAAAAGAACCAGATTATAGTTTAATCAAACAATATGTGGCTCTATTAAAAACTGAAAATATAGATTTGGAATTTTCTGATGATGGAATAGATGTAATTGCTAATATGGCATCAGAGGTTAACTCAACTGTAGAAAATATAGGAGCTCGAAGATTACATACTATTATTGAAAGAATTTTAGATGATATTAGTTTTACTGCTACGGATAGATCTGGAGAAAAAATTATTATTAATGCTGAATATGTTAAGAAAAATTTAGATGAACTAGTAAAAGATACTGATTTATCAAAGTTTATTCTTTAAATTTTATATTCAAAGTTTTGGCTTTCTTCATTTACTTGAAGCTCAATTGCTCCATTTTTTAAATGAAAATTTCTAGCCATTTCTGTAAGTGGTGAAAGAGTAACAAGTCTATTTAGGTGATTTGATTTTTTAATCATCTTAAAAACTTCTTTTACTATTAATTTACCACCACCCTTTTTTTTTGACCAAATTGTATAGGCTATTGCAATTTTTCCAATTTTTTGATCTCTCTGTGCACTTTTTAAATATGCATCTCTAGTCATTAAATCTAATTCTTTAACGGAAGTTGGAATTTCATTTGTGAAACCAAAACACATAATAGCGGATATTTCTTTTTTATATTTAACACCAAAAATTTTTCTTCCATAACTTCTTCTAAATACATTATCGAGTTCCGGGCGTACAGGATCTTCTTTAATATCACAAATTTTTAACTCAGTTAAATTAGCGCCTTTAATCCAATCAAAAAAACTATTTAATTTTTTTTTTATTTTTCTATTTCTTAATATTTTTAATTTTCGTTTAATAATATTCATTTTTAATAATTATTAAATTTTCTGTTTCAGGTAGATATAAAAAGCACCGCTGCCACCATCTTCAATTTTAGCATCAGTAATTTCTTTGATCATTTTCATTAAATTTATATTTAACTCAATATACTCTGGAACAGAATATTTTAAGATACTTAAGTTTTTAGAAACATAAGGGTTAAGTTTGTTTTTAGATCTAAGACCTTTACCAGTTATAACAATAATTCTATAAATTTTTTCGCTAAAGCATTTGTTTATAAATTCATCAATAGTTTTGTTTGCGTCTTCAAGTGAAAATCCATGTAAATCTATTTTTTTTGTTAAATCTATTTGTATATTTTTTTTTAATGACTTATCTTTATTTGGTAATTTTTCTTTATCAAATATAAACGTTTGCCAGTCTTCTTTATCTTTATCTGAAATCTTTTTGCTCAATTATGTTATGGTATCAATTAGTAACCAGTTAGGATTTGTTGATTTTATATTCTTTGAAAACCTCCAGGTATCATAAACTTTTTTAATTTTTTCAGGATCACCTGATATAATTTTTTTATTTTTATCTCTAACACATGTTATTAGCTCACTAACAAAATCAACAGTTACCTCTAAATTATTTTCTACTATTTTGTGTTCTTTTATTAATGCTGAATTAATTCCAATGAATGTTATTTCTGCAAAGTGACCTTTGCTTTCCCTGTCAATTAGAGCTAACTTAAATTGATCATAAATTTTTTTACCTAGAAGAGGCTTACAATTTGTTAGTTTATTATCGCTATCGCTAAAATCTGTAATTATTGTTTCGTAAGCAATTTTTGCCCCTACTAAAAAATCTTTTTGCATATCTTCATCAAAAAAATTTGTTTTTTCTTTTTTTTTTATAATATTTTTTGGAAAATCTTTTTCAAAGTTTCTAGTTATTTTACCTTCAAACCCTGTTTTTTTTCCCAATATTCCTCTTAATCTTAAGAATATGAACCCAGCAATCATTACTAAAAGTATTATGTCTATATATTCAAAACTGTGACTCATAATTAAATAATATTTAGTATATTGCTTAATTTCAACTAGCAATTTACATTAAGGACAAATGAACACATTATTGTTATTAATAATAGGAATTCCCGCTATAGAAATTTATTTATTTATAAAGGTTGGGTCCCAAATAGGCGCATTTAACACTATCTCTTTAATATTTTTAACTGCTTTTTTGGGGATTATCTATGCAAGGTATGAAGGTTTCAATACTTTAAAATCCGGAATGTCTCAATTAGTAAGAAATGAAATGCCTGTTTATGAAATAATTTCTGGGGCTGCTTTAGCTTTCGCCGCCTTGCTTTTAATCCTACCTGGTTTTGCAACTGATATAATTGGATTATTAATTGTATTTCCTCCAACTAGAAAATTACTTCTCAAAAGAGTATCTGTAAAATACAAGAAACCCTCAACAACAAAAAAAGATTTTATCAATGGAGAGTTCGAGGATATAGAGGACGATAATGATAGAAAAATTTAAAATATTAGCAGAATTTATTAAAGATATGTCAAGTGAAACACCTGATGCTCCAACTTATCTCTTTGTAAAAGATAATATTTCAAAATATCATCTAAATATTGACATCAATTCTAAAGCTTTAAAAAATAAACTAATTGAGGTTAACACAATATTAAGATTCGAAGATAAAGAACCTAACGATAAAAAATCTCATTTTGAAATAATTTACGCATCAATTGTAAAGGTTGATGATGAAATTAAAGAAAAAAAGGATTTAGAAAAAATCATATTATGTGATGTGCAGAATAAAATTTACCCAAATTTAGAAAAAGCCTTTCTTAACTTACTAAACGATTCTGGTTTTCCTGGAATTAAATTAGAAAAAAAAATCAACTTTAATAAACTTTATAATGAAAAAAATAATTAAAAAAAATTTTTTTTCAGGCTATTTTTTAAATAGATTTTGTGTAAATTAAGCTCATCTGGATTTGCTTTAATAACTTTTTTATAATATTTATTATTTTTTTTTAATTCTAAATCATTTTCATCATTATCTGTATTTTTAAAATTTAATAATGGTTCTTTTTGATCTATGAGATTAATATAAACTTTAGATAATAGTTCACAATCAACAAGCGCTGTATGTTGAGTTCTTTTTGAATTATCAATTCTATATCTCTTACAAAGGGCATCCAAACTAATAGGAGAACCAGGAAATTTATCTCTTGCTAAAGAAAGTGTATCAGTAACATTGTCTGATTTAATTTTTGGTTTGTTTAATATTGCAAGTTCATTATTCAGATGTGAAAGATCAAATTCTGCATTATGTATTATCAACTTTTTATCTTTAATAAATGACAAAAATTCATCAACAATATCTTTAAACTGTTTTTGGGTAGATAAAAATTCGTCGGTGTATCCATGCACCTCTAGAGCTTTTTGTGAAACTTTTCGTCCAGGATTTAAATAACAGTGAAATTTCTTTGAGGTTGGCATTAAATTTTCAAGTGCTATACATCCAATCTCTACTATTCTGTGTCCTTCTTTAACAGATAGGCCAGTTGTTTCGGTATCTAAGATAACTTCTTTCATTTTATAAAACTTGATTTAAAATTATTTTTATACTTATTTTTAATAACTTATTAGTAAAATTATTTTTTATAATAAATTGAGATTTTCTTTTCTTGTATTCTAGGGGCAGTTGTATTTTCTTAAATTTTTTTATTAGTTTTATGTTAACGTTAGTTCTTTTTTTTAATTTTTTAAAGATTAAATTTTTTGGTGCATCTACAAAAACTAAAATGTCATCCTTTTTGTTAATTTTGTTTTCTAATAAAAGAGGAATATCCAAAATTATGATTTTTTTTTTTCTATTCTTTTTTAAAAATATATTCAATTTTTTTTTTATTTCTGGGTGAACTATTCTAACGATTTTTTTTAAATTAAATTTATTAGCTAATATAGCATTGGAAATTTCATTTTTATTTATTGGAAATGAACAAATGTATTTTGGTAAAACTTTTTTAAATTTGTTAAAAATTTTCCTATCTTTTTTATATAGTTTACCTACTTCAATATCTGCATTAAATACTGGATAGCCGAAATTTTTTGCCACATAACTTTTTCCCGATCCTATATCTCCTAAAATTCCAATTTTAATCATCAGTCTAATAATTTTATTACTTCATCATCAATTTCTGGACAAATGTTTGTCCATATATGGAAAGCAATTTTTGCTTGCCATAAAAACATCATTTTACCATTCATGGTCTTGTTGCCTCTTAATTTCGCATCCTTAAGGAAGTTTGTCTCTTTGGGATTATAGATTATATCATAAAACAAAGCATTATTGTTGTTTTCATAATCTTTAAAATCTAAATCTAAGCTTTCACCTTTTGCTAAGCCAACACTGGTCGTGTTTATAACTATGTCGCAAACTTGAGGTTTTTCTCCCCAATTAATAACTTCAATGATTTTTTTGCGTCCCATTAACGTTAACGATATATCCGCTAATTTTTTTAATTCTTGGGCTTTTTCTTTGGTTCTATTGGTAATGTAAATTTTATTAGCCACATCAAGGAAGATTTCTAAAATTGAAGACGTAACTCCACCAGCACCCAAGATAAAAATATTCTTATTTCTTACATCTATAGAAGAGTCTTTGGTCAAACTAGTTCTAAAGCCTGGTGTATCTGTATTATATCCCCACACCTCATTATTAACTTTACACAAAGTATTTACTGAATGTGTGCATTCGGCGGCACCATCTAAGCAATCTAAAAAAGGAATAATTTCTTTTTTAAACGGCACAGTTACATTCACACCTTTTATTTTTTCATTTCTAATCTCATTAACAATGCTTCCTAAATCTTCTTTCTCTACTTTTCTCTTCTCGTAAATGCTGTCAATTAAACGATATTTCTTCATCCAGTGATTATGTATTGATGGTGAAAGAGAGTGTCCTATTGGGTTTCCTATAACTAAATATTTTTTCATTTATAATTATTTAAGTACTCTTTAATTTTTTTAACCGGTAGGCCCATTATCGTGTCCTCATCACCTTCTATTTTAGAAAACAAGGATCTTCCCTCGCCTTCAATTTGATAAACGTTATAAGCGTATAGCACCTCATCACTTATCTTTGCTAAATAAATTTTAAGGTTTTCTTCACTTATTTTCTTCATCGTCAAAGCGGCTTTATCTGTATAATTCCAAATCATAGAGCCATTTCTAGATATACAAACTGAGCTGATTAAGTGATGTGTTTGGTCGTTTAAATCGATAAGTATTTTTAGAGCTTCTTTTCTATTGTTTGGTTTTGAAATTATTTTTCCATTTAAATCAATAACACTATCAGCACCAAGAACTAAATCTCCATTACGCTTTTGACTTACCTTGTTTGCTTTCAACTCTGCAAGGTTTTTTGAAATAATTTCAGGGCTTGCTTTATCTTTCAGTAAATTTTTTTTAATAAAATCTTCGTCAACATTAGCTGGTTCTACAATACACTTAATTTTATTTTCCTCTAATATCTTTTTTCTAACACCGCTCTTTGAGGCCAAAACTATTTCATTTATCATTGTTTTTATATATTTCGTGAATTTTAATTATTGATGCGGCCGTTTCTTCAACTGATTTTCTGGTAACATCAATCGTGGGCCAATTATATTTTTTAAATATTTTTTTTGCTTCCTCAACTTCTTCTTTAATTGTTTCAATGTTTGTATAATCGGTTTTTTCTATTTCTTTAAGTGTGTTCATTCTGTTTTTTCTAATATCAGCCAACCTTTCTGCTTCGGTGGTTAATCCAATGACACAAGACAATTTTGGATTTTTTTTTAATATTTCGGGTATAGAATTTTTATTAACAAGAGGAATGTTTGATGTTTTAAACCCTCTGTTCGCTAAATAAATTGATGTGGGTGTTTTACTTGTTCTACTAACTCCCAGTAATATTAAGTCTGCTTTATCTATTTCATTAATCAAATTTCCATCATCGTGATTCATGGTAAACTGAATGGCTTCAATTCTTTCATAATATTCATCATTAAGAACGTGCTGTCCACTAGGTACATGCGAGGCTTGTTGATTTAATAGTTTTGAAAAACTAAGTATTAAGTTTCCCAAAACCCCAAAGCATGGAATTTTTTTTTCATCACTTTTATCAGCTAAAAATTTAGAAAGACTACCATCAACAATTGTATATAAAATTATTGACTTTTTTTGATTTTTTGCGTGCTCTAGAATCTTAATAATTTGGTTTTCTGTTCGTGTAAAAAAATATGAATTAACTTCATATTTAATATTTTTAAATTGAGCTTTTATCGCCAAAAACACTCTGTCTAAAGTTTCACCAGTTGAATCTGATATTAAGTATATTTGATATGTATTACTCATGAATAAAATGTTTATAATTAAGTATTATTTTTATCATTTGTCTTTATTTTGTTATTTTTTATTTTCTCTTGTAAAACCCTATTTTTATTAACAATATTAAACATGTGAATTAATAATATACATTTAATCTAATAAAATTAAATAAAGCTTCAATTTAAACAATATATTAATTTTAATGACTATTAATTGTTAATAATTAGTGAATAAAATATGAAAAACTAATAATTCTCTTTATTCACAAGATATATAACTAATACTATAATTAAATATTTACTTATTATTATGACACCCATCGAAGATACCTTAATAAATAAAAAAACAACAAATACACCAATATGGTTAATGAGACAGGCAGGAAGATATCTTCCGGAATTTAGAGAAATTAGAAAATTAAATCCTAATTTTATTAATTTATGTTTAAATGAAAATTTGTCTTCCGAAATTACACTTCAACCACTAAAAAGATTTAATTTAGATGCTGCAATAATTTTTTCAGATATTTTAATGGTACCTTATGGGTTAAATCAAAAAGTAGAATTTAAAAAAAATTTTGGTCCAAAATTAGGACTTTTAAACCTAAAAGAAATATCCCAAACAGACGAGGTAGATTTTTTAAAAAAACTATACCCTATTTATAAATCTATTAAAAAAGTTAATAACAATAATCTAACTAAAAACAAAAATGTAATAGGCTTTGTTGGTGCACCATGGACACTCTTAGTTTATATGATTAATAAACACTCACCAAAACAAGAGCTAATAAAAAATTTTTTTAGAGATGAATTTTTAATAAATAGAATTTTAATAATTTTAGAAAAGTTTCTAAAAATACATATCGAACACCAAATTAAAAATGGTGCCACGGTTATACAGATATTTGATAGTTGGGCCGGGCTATTAGATGAAAAAGATTTACCTAGTTATGTTTATGTTCCAACATTAAACCTAGTTAATTATATTAAGTCACTAAACATTCCAGTGATTTGTTTTCCAAGGGGCGTTAAAGATTACAAAACTTTTTGCGAAATAGTTAAACCGGACGCTGTTAACATTGATTATAACGTTGATCCAACCACAATATTAAAAAAAATAAAGATTCCAATACAAGGAGGACTAGATCCAAAAATATTATTATCAGACAAGGAAAATCTAAAAAAAGAAACACTAAAATATCTAAACATTTTCAAAGATCATCCATATATATTTAATTTGGGACATGGTGTTGTTCCAGAAACAGAACCTAATATGGTTGAGTATTTGGTTAAAACCGTAAAAGATTACTAAATGAAAAAAGCTATAATATTGTTTAATTTGGGAGGGCCTGATAAATTAGAAAGTGTAGAACCATTTTTATTTAATTTATTTAACGATCCTGCAATTTTAAATCTACCAAGCTTTTTTAGATATCCTTTGGCAAAATTAATTTCAAATAGAAGAGCACCAGTTGCAAAAAAAATCTACCAAGAGCTTGGGGGCTCTTCCCCAATCTTAAAATTAACTGAAGAACAATCAAACGCATTAGAAATAAAACTAAATCAAAATCAATTGATTGATAAATATAAATGTTTTGTTGTTATGAGATGCTGGCACCCAAGAGCAAAAGAGGTAATCAAAAATGTTCAATCGTATGGGCCTGATGAGATAATATTGTTACCACTTTATCCTCAATACTCAGCAGCAACATCAGGATCATCCATCAAAGAATGGAAAGATGTTTGTAAAAAAAACAACTACAATACCAAAACATCTACTATTTGTTGTTATCCAACAGATAAAAATTTTATTAATGCTCACACAAAAGAAATTAAAAAAAAAATTAAAAAATTAAAAAACTTCAAATTAATTTTTTCTGCACATGGTTTACCAGAAAAAAATATTAAAAATGGAGACCCCTATCAATGGCAAATAGAACAGTCTGTAAAAAAGATAGTTGAAAGTTTAACAGTTGAAAATTTAGATTGGATTTTAAGCTACCAGAGTAGAGTTGGACCTTTAAGATGGATAGGACCGTCTACAGACCAGACAATAATTGAGAACTCTAAAATTGGGAAACATATAGTTCTAGTGCCCATAGCCTTTGTTTCAGAGCATTCGGAAACCTTGGTTGAACTAGATATAGAATATAAAAAATTAGCACAAGATAATGGATGCAATCAATATACAAGAGTCCCTGCCCTTGGTATAAATGAGGACTTTATAAATGCTATGTCAGAACTAATAATAAAAAAAGATGAATATAAATTTAACGAACATCTTTATTCTCCAAAAACAAAATGTCCATCTTACTTAAAAAAATGTCCCTGTTTAAATTATGAATAGTTATTTATTATTTAAAAGTTTGCATTTAATAGCCCTTATTTCTTGGATGGCTGGTCTTTTATATTTACCAAGAATTTTTGTTTATCACGTTGAAAATTTAAAAAATCAAAACACCTCTAAAACATTTGAAATCATGGAAAGAAAATTATATTTTTATATTATGATGCCAGCAATGATTTTGACATGGCTGTTTGGCTTAATTTTAATTTTTATTTTGGGTTTTGATATTTTATCAACACTCTGGATTAAATTTAAATTTTTCTTTGTTTCCTTATTAACTATTTATCATTTTTATTTAGCTAGCTGCTTTAATGATTTTAAATTAGAGAAAAACACTAAATCATCTAAATTTTTTAGAATAATTAATGAAGTTCCAACAATATTGCTAATTTTGATAGTTTTTATTGTTGTTTTTAAGCCTATCTAGACTTGAAATAATTCAAAGAGTATATATATCTAATATATCTAATAAATCTTAACAACAATCCCACAGTATGAATATTCAAGAATTAAAACTAAAATCATCAGAACAGTTAATTACTCAAGCAGAAGAGCTTGGTATCGAAAATGCTAACACACTAAGAAAACAAGAAATTCTTTTTGCTATTTTAAAAAAATTTGCTGAAAAAGAAGAAATTACAGGGGCTGGCGTTTTACAATTATTACAGGATGGCTTTGGTTTTTTAAGAGCAATGGAATCAAATTATTTGCCGGGTCCCGACGATATTTATGTTAGTCCAAGTCAAATAAGAAGATTTGGTTTAAGAACGGGAGATACTGTTGAGGGACCAGTAAGAGCTCCTAAAGAAGGAGAAAGATATTTTGCATTACTCCAGGTTAGTAAGATAAACTTTGATGATCCAGAAAAGATACGTCATAAAATTGCTTTTGAAAATTTAACTCCTTTATACCCAGACAAGCAATTAGTAATGGAAGTTGAAACAACAAAAATAGAAAAAAAACCAGATCTAACCGCAAGGCTAATTGATTTAGTAAGTCCAATTGGTAAAGGCCAAAGATCAATAATTATATCACCACCAAAAGCTGGAAAAACTATGATTTTGCAAAGCATTGCAAATTCAATAGCCAAAAATCATCCAGAATGTTTTTTGATGGTTCTGTTAGTTGATGAAAGACCAGAAGAAGTTACAGATATGCAAAGAACAGTTAAAGGAGAAGTTATTAGTTCTACTTTTGACGAGCCAGCATCACGACATGTTGCTGTAGCAGAAATGGTTATTGAAAAAGCAAAAAGATTAACCGAACATAAAAAAGATGTAGTTATTTTATTAGACTCAATTACAAGATTAGGCAGAGCCTACAATGCAGTTATCCCAAGCTCGGGAAAAGTTTTAACAGGTGGTGTTGATGCTAATGCCCTCCAAAGACCGAAGAGATTTTTTGGTGCTGCTAGAAATATTGAAGAAGGTGGATCTTTAACAATCATATCAACTGCTTTAATTGACACTGGTAGTAGAATGGATGAGGTTATATTCGAAGAATTTAAAGGAACAGGTAACAGTGAAACCGTATTAGATAGAAAAATTGCAGATAAAAGAATCTACCCAGCAATGGATATAACAAAGTCTGGCACAAGAAGAGAAGAATTAATTTTTGATAAAAATGATCTTCAAAAAATGAATGTCCTTCGAAGAATTATAGCTCCAATGGGAACGATGGATGCAATCGAATTTATCAGCTCTAAGTTAAAAGATACAAAAAATAACGCTGAGTTCTTTAATTCAATGAATAAGCCTGCTTAATTTTACTATAAAATTTTCCACTCATTGTTTAGTATGTCTTTATGGAATTATTAGAAAGATTAAAAATTTTAAATAATCATTTACAAGGAAGGAATTACAATAAAGTAATAGAGGGATGTAACAAAATATTAAAAGTTAATCCAAATATACCCTATGCACTAAATTTATGTGGTCTTGCCCTACAAGGAAAAAATAATTTTTTATTATCAACCAATTTTTTTATTAGAGCAATTAACCTTGAGCCAAAAAATATAGCTGCTATTAATAATTTAGCAAACTCTTATAAATATATTACAAAAATAGATTTAGCCGAAAAACTATATTTGAAAGCACTGTCGCTTAATCCAAATTATACACGCGCATTAAATAATTATGGAAATTTAAAACAACAAATCGGAGATTTTAATTCTTCTATTGAGCTTTATTTAAAAGCACTAAATATAAATCCAAAACAAACAGGTATCATGTTTAGTCTAGCTTCTGCGTATCAACAGTTGGGGAATTTTGAAAAATCTGAAGAACTTATTAGTAAAATTTTATCTATAGAGCCTAAAAATACCTCTGTTCATAAATTACGTAGTGAAATGACAAAATATAGTAAAAATAACAATCATCTAATAGAGATGGAAAATTTAATTAAAGAGGACTCTCTAAAAGAAGAGCAAATTATCGATTTGTCTTTTGCTTTAGGGAAGGCCTTTGAAGATATTGGTGATTACGAAAAAGCCTATAAAAACTTTGAAAAAGGAAACTATATAAGAAAAACAAAAGTTAATTTTAATATTAATAACCAAGAAAAACTTTTTAATAGCATTATAAAAACCTTTGAGAATTTAGACCTTGGTAGTTTTAAAAAAAACATAAAAGACAAAAAAATTATTTTTATTTGTGGGATGCCTAGATCCGGTACAACTCTTGTGGAACAAATTATTGCTTCACACAAAAATGTTAACGGAGCAGGTGAATTAATCTATCTGCAGAACTCAATAGAGAAAAATTTTGTAGAAGACTTTAAGCTAAATAAGCAAAAAATTATTGACGAAGCTTCATCAAGTAAAAATCTTATTGAAAATGAATATTTTGAATTATTAGACCACCATAAATATAGTTCAAAAATAATTACCGATAAAGCTCCTCAAAATTTTAGATGGATTGGTTTTATGAAAATTTTTTTCCCAAACTGTAAGATAATACATTGTAATAGAAATGCAAAAGACAATTGCCTATCAATATTTAAAAATAATTTTCCATCAACACACATGGATTGGAGCTTTAGTCAAAAAGACATAGCGAACTACTATAATTTATATTTTAAGTTAATGAATTTCTGGAATTCAAAAATTTCAAATGAAATATATAATGCAAATTATGAAAACATTGTAAACGACAAAGAGACCGAAATAAAAAAAATCATACAGTTTTGTGATTTAGAGTGGGATCCCGCATGTTTAAATCATCATAAAAATAATAAAACACCAATCAGTACCGTGAGTGTAACTCAAGCTAGAAAACCAATATATAATTCATCCTTAAATTCTAATAATAATTATACTAAATATTTGTCAGAAATGTTCAGCGCTTTAAATAATTAGTTAATTATTTTATTAAAATCTGAGTATACTATTTTAATGACAATTTATGCATTATCTTCAGGGCCTGGTATTTCAGGTGTTGCCATTGTGAGAATATCCGGTAAAGATACTGCATCTGTAGTTAAGATATTAACCGGCAAAAGCCTTCCAGCACCAAGAATGGCTTCCTTAAGAAAAATCAATAAAATCGACACTTCTGAGCTAATTGACGAAGGTATAATATTGTGGTTTCCTGGTCCTGAGAGCTACACAGGTGAGGATATGGCAGAATTTCATATACATGGAAGCAAAGCTGTAATTGATGCTTTACACGCTTCTATTTCAAAAATTCAAAATTGTCGCTTAGCTGAACCTGGAGAGTTTACAAAGCTCGCATTTCAAAATGGAAAAATAAATTTGCTTAAAGCAGAAAGCATCGCAGATTTAATTTCTGCTGAAACTGAAATCCAAAGACAACAAGCAATAAAAATTATGAATGGTAAATCAGCAGATAAATTTAATAATTTAAGAAAAAAACTTTTAAAAATTTTATCTTACGTTGAAGCAAAAATTGATTTTCCAGATGAAGATTTACCAAAAGATATTTTAAACTATATTAAAAAAGATTTTGATGATGTTTATAAAAATATTATAAAAATTTTAGATGATCAAAAGGTAGGAGAAAGAATTAGAGAAGGTTTTAAGATTGCCATTATAGGACCAATTAATGCAGGAAAATCAAGTTTGCTAAATCATTTGTCAAATCGAGAAGTTGCAATAGTTTCAGAAATTGCGGGTACAACCCGAGACGTCATCGAAACACATTTGAATATTGATGGTTATCCAGTAATAGTTTCCGACACGGCTGGAATTAGGGATTCTAAAAATGAAATTGAAAAAAAAGGAATTAAATTAGCTTTAAAAACAGCTGAAGATGCTGACTTAAGACTTGTTGTAATAGATGCCAAAAGTGTTGATTTTACTAGTGTTTTGAAGAACTTATTAGATGAAAATTCGATACTGGTAGTAAATAAATCAGATTTAATAAAAGGAGAACTAAATTCAGAAATAAAAAAATTCTATCCTATTTTAATTTCAGTAAAAGAAAACTTAAATATTGATGAGTTAATTTTAAAAATAAAAAATAAATTAAAAAATAAATTTATTACAAGTGATGATATTTTAATTACAAGAGAAAGACACAGACAACATCTAGAACAATGTTTAGATAATTTAAAAAATTTTAGTATAAAAAATGATGCTGAAGATTTTGATAAGGCAGCTGAAGATTTAAGATTAGCAACAAGACATTTGGGAATGATTGTTGGAAAAGTTGATGTAGAAGAGATATTAGGTAGTATTTTCAACGATTTTTGTATAGGTAAATAAATTCACTTTTACGGGAACTTTTGACCCATTTTTGATAATTTTTGTTGATAAATAAGGATTATTATAACTTCATTATTATGCTTTCTAATTTTATCTAACAAATAAAGTTAAGCTATAATTTAGTAGTCTCACCTTGTAAATATCTCAATCAGATATAAATTTAGATTATGAAAAATGATTTATCATTTGATGTTGTAGTTATAGGTGGAGGACATGCAGGGTGCGAGGCTGCAGCAGCGTCCGCGCGTCTCGGTGTTAACACTGGTCTATTCACACACAAGATTGAAACAATTGGTGAGATGTCATGTAATCCTGCCATTGGTGGTTTGGGAAAAGGTCATCTTGTAAGAGAGATAGATGCATTAGATGGTTTAATGGGTGAAGTAGCAGATAAATCTGGAATTCAATTTAGGTTATTAAATAGAAGCAGGGGCCCTGCTGTCAGAGGTCCAAGAACTCAATCAGACAGAATACTATATCGAAAGTTTATGCAAGAAAAACTTCTAAACTACTGTAATTTAAGCATTTTTGCTGATCCTGTAACTAAGTTTATTTTTAGTAAAAACACTATAACTGCCTTTGAAACCCAATCTGGAAAAAAAATTTCTTGTAGCAAGCTTATATTGACAACGGGCACTTTTTTGAATGGCTTAATCCATATTGGAGACGAAAAGACCCCAGCTGGTAGATACAACGAGCAACCCTCAACAGGTTTAAGTGAACAACTTGAAAAGCATAATTTTAAAATTGGAAGACTTAAAACAGGTACACCACCGAGACTTGATGCAAGAACAATTAATTTTGAAAATTTGGAGGAACAGTTTGCTGATCACGATCCTTATTTTTTTTCTTTTCTAACTAAAAAAAATTTTAACAAACAAGTTTCCTGTCGAATGACTTACACCAACGATAAGGTGCATAAGATTATAGAAAAAAATTTAACTACGAGTGCTATGTACTCAGGAAGTATAAAGGGTGTCGGCCCAAGGTATTGTCCATCTATAGAAGATAAAATTGTAAAATTTGCTGATAAAGATCGTCACCAGATATTTTTAGAGCCAGAGGGACTTAATAGTCACACAATTTATCCAAATGGTATATCAACATCGCTACCTGCTGATGTGCAACAGGAAATATGTCATAATATCAATGGTTTAGAAAATGTTTCAATTATTAGACCGGGATACGCTATAGAATATGACTATGTTGACCCCAGAGAATTGCTATTAACCCTCGAAACTAAGAAGATACAAAATTTTTATTTAGCTGGGCAAATAAATGGTACTACTGGATATGAGGAAGCAGCAGCCCAAGGACTTATAGCCGGAATAAATGCTGCTTTGTCAATTAAGGACGCTGAGCCATTTATACTGGATAGATCTGAAGCATATATTGGAGTTATGATAGATGATTTAATTACTAAGGGAGTTGCAGAGCCTTACCGAATGTTCACATCAAGAGCAGAGTATAGACTAAGTTTAAGAGCAGATAATGCTGATCAAAGATTGACTGCTAAGGGAATAGAAATAGGATTAGTAGGCAACTTAAGAAAGTACTTATTTCATGATAAGTCATCAAAAATTAATGAAATCGCTATTAAAATGCAGGGTTTGCATATTTCTCCATCAAAGATTTCTGATTTTGGAGTTAAAATTGCTAAAGATGGAGTATTAAGATCATCAAATGAGATTTTATCCCAAAAAGGCGTAGATATGTCAAAAATAAGAGAAATATGGCCAGATATTCCTTTTTTTAATAATGAAATTGATGAACAAATAGAAATTAATGCACATTATAGAGGTTACTTAAAAAAACAAAAAGCTGATATTTTAGCTTTCAAAAGAGATGAAAACTTGATTATTCCAGATAAAGTTAACTATGATGACTTGTCAGGTCTATCAAATGAAGTAAAAGCTAAATTTAAACAAATAAAACCCAAAACAATGGGGCAAGCCTTAAGAATTGATGGAATAACTCCTGCTGCAGTATATATTTTGTTGTCACATGTAAAAAGAAAGTCTATTAAGCATATAGCTTAATGGAAGATATTATTAAATTATATTCACTATTAGATCACCTAAATGTTTCACGTGAAACATGCTTAGATTTTGAAATTTTTGTATCAATGATTCAAGAGAGAAACCAGGAAATTAATATCGTAAGCAAAGAAACTGCAAAAAATGATATAATTAGACAAAGACATATTATAGATTCAGCGCAAATTGTTGATTTTGTTGATTTAAACAGTAATACAACCACAGATTTAGGAACTGGTGGTGGAATGCCAGGGATAATTGTGGCAATAATGATTAAAAATTTAAAAAAAAACTTAAAAGTTAATTTATATGAAAAAAGTCACCACAAAAGCTCTTTTTTGAGAGAAGTTTCAAGAAAATTAAAATTACAAACAGAAGTGTTTGAAAAAAACATTTTTGAATCAAAAGAAATAGAAACAGGAACTGTAATGGCTAGAGCATTTAAACCAATACCTGTTATTTTGGATTTAGTAGACAAAAATTTTAAAAGTTACAAAAACTTAATTTTATTTATGGGTAAAAGTGGGAAAAAAACTCTAGAAGATACTTTAAAGAATTGGGATTTAGAGTATACAGAAAAAAAAAGTTTAACGAGTGAGGATTCATTTTTGTTAAACATTAAAAGTTTGAAAAAAAAATAGTATGCAAATTATTTCTATAATAAATCAAAAGGGTGGGGTCGGTAAAACAACAACTGTCATTAACTTAGCGGCAGGTTTATCTCAGCAAGGAAAAAAAATTTTAGTAATAGATTTGGATCCTCAAGGAAACGCAACTACAGGTCTTGGTCTTTCCAATTTAGAAAGATCAGATCAAACTATTTATGGAATTTTAAATGGAACGAAGATGATTTCTGAGGTGATTAAAAAAACTCAGTTTCAAAATTTGGATATCATAACTTCGAATGTAGATTTGTCAGGACTTGAGGTAGAGACTGCCGGTGATAACAATAGAGCTTTTATTTTGAAGCATAAATTAGTTGCATATTTAAATGATTCTAGAGCATCTTACGATTATATACTAATAGACTGCCCCCCATCATTAAGCTTGTTAACTGTAATGGCTTTAGTCTCATCGCACTCACTTGTGGTGCCATTACAAACTGAATTCTTTGCTTTAGAGGGCTTAACTCAGCTGATGAAAACTATAGAGAGAATAAAAGTAAGTCTAAATCCTGAATTAAAGATTAGAGGAATTCTTTTAACTATGTATGACAAGAGAAATAAACTTTCATCTCAAGTTGAGAAAGAAGCCAGAGATTATTTTAACGAAAAAGTTTATGTTACAGTGATACCTAGGAATGTAAGATTATCAGAAGCACCATCTCATGGAATGCCAGTTTTAATTTATGACAGGTCTTGTCCTGGCAGCAAATCCTATTATAGTTTTACAGATGAATTTATTAATCAAGAAGAAAAAATTGGGAGTGCCGCGTAATGGATACTGGTAAAATCAAGAAAGGTTTGGGCAGAGGTTTATCATCACTGATTGGAGAAACTAAATTAGAGATAAATATTAATAAATTATCAATAAGTGATTTAGTGAGCAATAAACTTCAACCTAGGAAAATTTTTGATGAGGAAAGTTTACAGGATCTAACAAACTCTATAATGGAACGAGGAATTGTTCAGCCAATAATAGTAAGAAAGTCAAAGGGTGAAAGATCAAAGTACGAAATAATTGCTGGAGAAAGAAGATGGCTAGCCGCTCAAAAAGCAGGATTGCATCAAGTGCCCGTTGTTGTTACAGAGGCAGACGATTTAAAATCTTTAGAATTTGCAATTATTGAAAATGTACAAAGAAATGATCTTAATGCAATTGAAGAGGCACGGGGTTATCAACGACTAATAGATGAATTTTTATATGATCAAGAAAAAGTTGGTAAATTTATTGGAAAAAGTCGAAGTCATATAGCAAATCATTTAAGATTATTGGGGCTACCAAAAGAAGTTTTAAGATTAATAGAAACTAAAAAATTATCTCCAGGCCATGCAAAAATTTTGGTTGGTTTAAGTAATGCAGAATTTGTTGCAAAAAAAATAGTTGCAAAAAATCTTTCTGTAAGACAAGCCGAAAATTTTGTTAAAATTTTTAAGATAAAAAAACAATCTTCTAAACCTTTAAAAGATCCTAATTTAAAAGCTCTAGAAGCTATAGCGACTGATAAGATAGGATTAAATGTCATTATTAAAAATAAAAAAAATAATAGTGGCTCAATTTTATTTGAGTATAAAGACTTAGATCAATTAAATAAGATTATAGAAATAATTAAATCTAACTATTAGTCCTATTAGACTTAGAAATAATAAAGTCAGATAATATATTAATTGAACTAGAGGAGTTTTTTTTAATTATTAGCTCTAATTCACTGGTTTGATATATCAAGTTTTCAATATTATTTAGATCCCAATTGTTCATTTGTTGTTTAACAACCTCTTTATCTTTCCAAAATATAGGTGGTTTAAAAGAGGAAATTGCTTGTTCAAAATTTTTATTATTATTAAGCCCCAGTAGAAGCCCATGTAATCTTTTTGATTTGTTTAAAAAAGTTCTGATTATTAGTATGCAATCTTCCTGAGAAAAGTTGTTTTCATTTAAAATATTTACTGTTTTTTTAAAATTTTTTGCAAGACAACTATCAATTAATTCAGATACATTATAATTTTCTGCAAGATTTGTTAATTTTATAATTTGATCTAAATTTATATTTTTTTTACCTATAATAAATGAATCAATTTTGTTCAACTCATTTTTTAAGTTTTGTCTACTTCCTCTACATCTTTCTACTAACAAATTTATTAATTGTTGGGAAATGGGTATTTTTTTTTCTCTAAAAAAATTACTAACCAAAGTATTCAATGTTTGGTTATTATCTGCATAAAAAGCCACACAAACAGTATCTTTATTTTTTTCAAAAAAATTTCTTAATTTTGATTTTTTTTCTAATAAACCAGCATTTAAAATAATTTTTATATCATCTAGATTTTTTTCTATAATTTCTTCTATTATATTAAAAATTTTATCACCAACTCTTGATATTACAATTATTTTTTCATTTT
>CAJQRZ010000033.1 GCA_905612435.1 uncultured Candidatus Pelagibacter sp. | reverse complement strand
AATTTTTTGTTCAATTATTGAACATAAATAATAATTTATAATATAACGACATAAAAGCTTATAAAATGGGATTTTAAACGATATAATTTAACAAGTTGTGAGGATAAATAATTATACTTTTCTTGTCTTTTATAATTAATTAATTAGAATAAATAAGAAATGAATTATTTTAAATTTACTATAGGAATATTTTTAGCCTTAGGAGTTAGTCGATTTGTTCCACATCCACCTAATTTTACAAGTCTACTTGCATTGAGTTTCTATATTCCAGCATTATTAGGAATAAGATATATTCCAGCATTAATAATAAGTTTTGTTATTACTGATTTAATAATAGGATTTCATGATGTTGCATTTTTTACATGGGGAAGTGTTTTATTTATTGGCCTAATATCTAAATATTTTTCAAATAATATTATGAAAAGATTATCTGGAGCTTTACTTGGTGCATGTATTTTCTTTATTTTTACCAATTTTGGTGTTTGGACACTGGGTTCTTATGGATATTCATTAGACGGATTAATTATTTGTTATACTTTAGCTATTCCATTTTTTGCTTATAGTTTAATTTCAACTTTTTTATTTTCTTCTATTATAGAGACAATTTATAAATTTTTAACAATTAAAAATAATTTTAAAATATAAAAATAAATAAATATATTAGAATGAAAATAGATAATATTACAAAAACTGCACCAAGAAAGCAGATATCCAATTTAGATACCATACCTTTTTATGATAGATCTCTAGTTGATTATGAAAAATATCAACAATACATAAGTCATGCGGGTGTAAAATATTCAATGTCAGTACATGCAACACGTGGTTGCCCATATAGATGTTTTTATTGTGATGTTTATAAAACTACCCTGCATCATTTTAGAAGGTCAGTTGAAAATATATTTGAAGAAGTAAAACTTCTTGCCAGCATGGGAATAAAGAGAATTGAATTTATAGATGATATATTTAATGTTAAGGCAAAAGATTTTAAGGCATTTTTTAGATTAGTCCTAAAACATAAATTAAAATTAAATTTTTATTTTCCTACTGCACTAAAAGGTGATTTGCTTGACAAGGAAGGTATAGATTTAATGGTTGAAGCAGGAGCAACGGGTGTAAATATATCTCTTGAAAGTGCGTCACCTAGACTGCAAACAGTAATGAGAAAATATCTTAACATTGATAAATTTTATGAGAATGCAAGATATATTACAGAAAAATATCCTCATGTTATTTTAGGAGTTAATGCAATGCATGGTTTTCCTACAGAAACAGAAAAAGAGGCTATGCTAACTTTAGATTTCTTTAAAAGTCTTAAATGGATCCATTTTCCTTATTTTGTAACAGTAAGAGCTTTTCCTAATACTGAATTAGAAAAATTCGCCTTAGAACAAGGAATATCCAAAGAAGTAATTAGAAAATCAGCAGATCTTTCTTATGAAGATGTTGCTCCATCGATGAATTTTACACAAGAATTTACAAGAGGAATTAAGGCCGTTTTTTTAAAAGATTATGTTTTGAATAAAGAAAGATTACTTTCAGTCCTGCCGCATCAAATGAAAAGTTTTTGTGCTGATGAATTAAATCAGAAATACAATGATTATTTTCCAAGAAGGATAAAAACAATTGATGATTTTTTAAAACTAGCCCGTATTGATAAATCTGAATTAAAAGTAGAAAAATGTTTAGAAGAAAAAGAAATAATAATTCAAAATATGAATAAAAGAATCAAAGAAAAATTTCCTACTAAAAAGAAAAATAGCGACGCTATGAAAGTATTATTTATGAATATGGCTGCTTATTTTTCAGAAGACACAGATTCCCAAGAAAGAGTGCTTCTTGAGCCTCCTTTAGGACTAATAGCATTGCAGACTTATCTAAATAATCAATTTAATGAAAAAATTGATGGAAAAATTGTAAAGTCAAGGTTAGATTTTGATGGCTATCAAAATATGGTTGATATGATTAATGATTATAAACCAGATGTAATTTGTATTAGTGTAATGTCTTTTTACAAAAATTTTGTTCACAGAGCTGTCAAATTTATTAGAGAACAAGGTATTGAAATACCTATTTTTATAGGGGGACCATATCCAACTGGAGATTATGAAAATGTTCTTAAAGATGAAAATATTGATATATGTATTCTTGGTGAGGGCGAAGTAACTTTAACAGAGTTAGTTGGCTCTATGTTAAATAATGGTTACAATTTACCTTCACAGGACGAACTTAAACAGATACCAGGCATTGCTTTTCGTGAGAAGCAAATACCTGAAAGCACTCAATTTGATAAAAAAAATAACACTGACCAAATTAATTTATAGGTAATTATATTAACTCTTTAACACCACAGCATGACTAAAAAAAATGTTTATACTACACCTACCGTACTTAACAATGACGTTGGATTTGAGTTAGTTAGTGGTAGAAAAAATATAATTCGTAAAATTGGAGATATTTACAAAACTGATGGGAGAGCTCAAATTGGTAGTCAAAAATCAATTTTGAGCAGACTTGATGATCTTCCAATGTTAGATAGATCTTTAGTTGACTATAACAAATACCACAAGCACGTAGGCCATGCCGGCAGGAAAAACTTTATGGCAGTTCAAGCAACAAGAGGTTGTCCTTATAAATGTTTTTATTGTGATATTTATAAAACAACAGTTATTCATTACCGTCGCTCTGTTGAAAGCATAATGGAAGAAGTTAAAATGCTCGCTGATCTTGGAATTAAGCGTATAGAATTTATAGATGATATATTTAATGTTAATGTAAAAGACTGCTATTCTTTTTTTAATAGTGTAATAAAAGCAGGTTTGGACATAGAGTTTATGTTTCCGACAGGTTTAAAAGGTGATCTTTTTACGAAAGAAGTTATAGATATTATGGTCCAAGGAGGGACTAGAGGTATGAACCTTTCGTTAGAGCATGCATCACCACGATTACAAAAAGTTATGCGCAAGAATCTAGATGTTGAAAAATTTCGAACTTATATTCAATATATTACAGAAAAATATCCTTTTGTAGTTGTTGGGTTAAACACTATGCATGGCTTCCCTACAGAAACAGAAGAAGAAGCATATGAAACTTTAAATTTTATAAAAAGCATAAAATGGGTTCATTTTCCTTATATGTTTAATGTTAGGGTTTTTCCAGGTACCGAGCTAGAACATTTTGCTTTACAACAGGGTGTATCAAAGGATTTAATCGAAAAATCGCAGGACATGTCTTACGAAGAAGGTTCACCAACGATTCCTTTTACTATGGATTTTACAAAGGGAATAAAAACTCTCTTTTTAAGAGATTATGTTTTAAATAAAGAAAGATTGTTAAAAATTATTCCGCATCAAATGAATTTATTTACTGAGAATGAACTAGATCAAAAATATAGTGCATATTTCCCTTCAAAAATTAATTCATTAAATGACCTTTTAAAAGTTGCTGGAATTAAGAGATCGGAATTAAAAACACAAAAATGTTTAGATGAAAAATTAATTGAAGTTCCAAACCTAGATACAAAAATCAATAAATATTTTCCCACTTTAAAGAAAGACAAAGATGCTCTTAAATTAATGTTAATAGATTTATCAACTTTTTATATTAATAAAAATGATAATCGAGAATATAATGTAGTTGAACCTCCCCTAGGCTTAATGGCATTACTTACATACATAAATAGCTTAGAATTCGGAAATAAAGTTGATGGAAAAATATTTAAATCTTTTATAGATTTTAATAGTAATGAAGAATTGGTAGATTTAATTAATGAATTTAAACCAGACATTATAGGTATTCGTGCCATGACATTTTATAGGAATTTTTTTCATGATGCAATTGCACATGTGAGGGACAAGGGTATTGTAACCCCTATAATAGTGGGTGGACCTTACCCAACAGCTTCTTATGATGAAGTATTAAAGGATAAGAATATAAATGCAGCAATAGTAGCTGAAGGTGAAATAACTCTAGCAGATATTTTAGAAAAAACTTTAGAAAATGGTAAAAAATTTCCTTCCAAAGAACAACTTAAAGAAGTTCCAGGTATTGCTTTTTCTACAAGCATAAACCATTAATAGATAATTTAATTATTTTATTAAAGAAATAGTTTTCTAATTTTTTCTTGTAAAAGTTGGTCTATCTTGAT
>CAJQRZ010000032.1 GCA_905612435.1 uncultured Candidatus Pelagibacter sp. | reverse complement strand
TAATAAATTAAATCTCTCATTTTTTTTATTCCAATTTTCATAAAATATATTATTATTAAATAAGAAAACACTATCAGACTCTAAATCTACTAAAATCGGTATTAAAATTAAATTTTTTCTTATAGGATTTGATGGAAAAATATTTTTTTTCTCAAAAAAAAGAAAAGTATTTTTTTTATTAAAATTAACATTGAAATTAACTATATATGTTTCATTGACAAATCTTTCATTCCTCATATTAAATGAGTCTATTAAATTTTTAATTTCTATTAAATTTGTATTTTTAATTTTTGTTTTATCATTAGACATTGCAATACTTGAAATCAATTCTTCAAATGCTTGCCTAAAAGCTCTATCCATAACTTTTTCTTTATTAAAATTCAGTTCAAAAGGCTCTGAAATCTCAAGGTTTATAATTTTAAACGAATTAGCATTTAAAGATGTTAAGAAAGTTATATTTATGAATAGAATCGATGAAAAAAAAAATATATATAGTTTGTTTAAATTATTTAATTTTTTATTTATTTGCATATTTAATACTAATGAAAAAACAAAAATTTACATATGAAAAAAGTGGTGTTAACATTAATGCTGCAGATAATTTCGTTAAGTTTATATCAAATATATCATCAAAAAATAAAGGCAAAAAGAAGTATGGTAATATAGGCGGATTTGGCTCGATTTCAGATATACCAAACAAATTCAAAAAGCCACAGATTGTATCTTGTACAGACGGCGTTGGTACAAAAATTGAAATAGCAAATACTTTAAGTAAATATGACACTATTGGTATTGATTTAGTTGCAATGAGCGTAAACGATTTAATTGTCCAAGGTGCAAAACCTTTATTATTTTTAGATTACATATCTATTAATAAAATTGATTTAAAAAAACTTAAATCAATTATCCAAGGTATAGTTAAAGGATGTAAAATTTCTGACTGTGAATTGGTTGGAGGAGAAACTGCAGAAATGCCAGGAACCTATGAAAAAGGAAAGTTTGATTTAGCTGGTTTTGCTGTAGGTGTGGTTGATAAAAAGAAAATTTTAGATAAAAAAAATATTATGAAGAATGACTTAGTGCTAGCTATACCTTCTAGTGGTGTGCATTCTAATGGATATTCTTTAGTACGATATGTTCTTAAAAAAAAAAAAATTAATTTGAAAAATAATCAATTTCTCAAAAAAGAATTACTAAGACCTACAAAAATTTATGTGAAAGAAGTTTTAAATCTAATTAATAACAATCTTATAAATGGATGTGCGAATATCACTGGTGGTGGACTTGCGGGTAATATTAAAAGAGTAATACCAGATGGTATGGCTGCAGATATTAATTTGAATAAAATTAAAACTAAAAAAATTTTTAGATGGTTAAAAAAAAATAATATAGAAGATGAAGAAATGTTAAAAACATTTAATTGTGGTGTTGGTTTTTGTCTAATAGTGAACCCCAAAAATTTAAATAAAATTACAAAATTTTTTACTAAAGAATTTAAACCATATGTTATTGGGAAAATAATTCTGGGAAAAAATAAAGTAAAACTTAATGGAAAAATTGACTGGTCTTAAAAAATTAAAAACCGCTGTTTTTATTTCAGGGACTGGTAGTAATCTTAAAAATCTAATTAAATTTTCTAAAATAAAAAAAACACCTATTTCAATCAATTTAATTATTTCTAATGTTAATAAAGCAAAAGGTTTAAAATATGCAGATCAATTTAACATTAAAAAAAAAATATTTAACTTCCAAAATATTAAAAATACTGAAAAAAAAATTTTAATATTATTAAAGAAAGAAAAGATAAGTTTTATTTGTTTGGCAGGTTTTATGAAAATTTTATCTAAGAATTTTATAAAAAAATTTAATGGGAAAATAATCAATATCCACCCTTCTCTTCTTCCAAAATATAAAGGTTTAAACACACATCACAGAGCCATCACAAACAATGATAAATTTGCAGGCTGTACAGTTCATTATGTGAGTGAAAAACTTGACTCTGGGAAAGTAATTATACAAAAAAAAATTAAGGTGAGTGCTAAAGATAACCCTACCTCTTTAGCAAAAAAAGTTCTTAAACAAGAACATAAATTATACCTTGCTGCTATTATGAAAATATTTAATTAGCCTTTAAAAAAAAAATCAATTTCTATTTTAGCATTTTCAACACTGTCAGAACCATGAACAGAGTTTTTATCAATAGAAATTCCATATTTTTTTCTTATAGTTCCTTCTGCAGCATCTTCTGGTTTGGTTGCTCCCATTAACTCTCTGTTTCCTAACACTGCATTTTCTTTCTCAAGTACCATTACCACGATTGGTCCTGATGATAAATATGCACATAAATCATTATAAAAAGGCTTTGTTTCGTGAACCTTATAAAATTGCTCTGCTTCAGGTTTTGCTATTTTAATTTTTTTATCTTTAATAATATTAAATCCCTTATTTTTAAACATTTCTTTAATTTCATTGTCCAAATTTCTTTCTACTGCATCTGGTTTAATAATTGATAACGTTTGTTCTATATTACTCATAATGTTCCTCTATTAGTTGATTTAATAATCTCACTCCAAAGCCTGTTGCACCACCTGGATTTAAATTTGCAGCTTTTTTTGAAAAGGCCATACCTGCTATATCTAAATGAGCCCATGGTGTTTTATTTGATACAAATCTTTGTAAAAATTGTGCTGCAGTAATTGATCCAGCTCCACCTGAATAATTAATATTTTGAATATCTGCTATTGCGGAGTTCATTAGCTTGTCATAATTATCATGCAATGGAAGTCTCCAAACTTTTTCTTTTACTTTTTCTCCTACTTTAAATAATTTATTTGATAGATCATCATTATTAGAAAATAAACCAGCATACTCTTCTCCTAATGCTATTATTATTGCACCTGTCAAAGTTGCAAGATCTATCATGAATCTTGGTTTAAATTTTGCTTCTGTAAAACTTAAAGCATCTGCTAATACTAATCTGCCTTCTGCATCTGTATTTAAAACTTCTATAGTTTTACCATTATAAGCTTTAACTATATCTCCTGGTCTTTGAGCATTACCACCTGGCATATTTTCAACCAAACCAACTACACCAACCGCATTTACTTCTGCTTTTCTTGTAGCTAAAGTTTGGATTAATCCCGCAACTACAGCAGAACCTGCCATATCATATTTCATCTCTTCCATAAATTTTGCAGGCTTTAAGGAAATACCACCTGTATCAAAACAAACACCTTTACCCACAAAAGATAAGGGTGCTCTTTTATCTTTTTTATTTCCATTCCACTCAAGCGTAACAAGAAATGACTCGTTTATACTTCCTCTACCAACTCCTAATAATGAATGCATTCCCAGTTTTTTGAGCTGCACCTCATTATAAACTGTGACTTTAATTCCTAATTTTCTTAATTTTAAAAGTCTGTTTACGTACTCTTTAGGGTTAAGTACGTTCGGTGGTTCAGAAACAAGATCTCTTGCAAAAAAAGTTCCTTTTTCTATTGCCTTAAATCTTAATTCATTTTTTATCGTGAATTTGTTTTTTTTTCCAATAACATTTATTGAAATAAGTTTTGTATCTTTTTTAGATTTGTAGAGATTGAATTTGTAAGATTTTAATTTTAATCCATGTAAGAAATAGCCTATAAAATTTTCAAATTTACTGCTTATACTATCAGAGTTTACAGTGTACTCACTTTTCTTATCATAATTTATATAACCATGAAATTCTGCTCCCAGGTTTTCTATATCTGAAGTTTCTAAATTTTTTTTAATAGACACCAAAAATATTGTTTTTTTAGAATTAACTTCAAAAAAAAGTAAATTCTTTTTTAAATCACTATTTTTTAATAGGTCACTTATGTAAGAAAATTCTGTATTGGATATATGTTTTTTTAAACCACCAATATTGAAACCTTCTTCAACAAATAATACGTGATTATTTGAATTATGTTTGTTTTTATATAGAACTTGAACAGTCATAAATTTATAATATATATTAAGGGTTGAAAGTTATATATGTTCTTCTTTAAAGAATTTCAATGAAAAAAAAAATTTTTCAAAAAATTATATTTGATATTAATATTTTTTTTTTAATAGTCTTAATATCAATTGGGTCAATAGTTTGGGTAATTCAAGCAGTAAATTTTTTAGATTTTATTGTTGAAGATGGTCATGGGTTTAAAGTTTACTTTTATTATACACTCTTAAATTTTCCTAAAATTTTAAGCGCAATAATCCCTTTTATTTTATTTTTATCACTTTTTTATGTTTTTACTAAATATGAAAATAATAATGAACTACTAATTTTTTGGACAAATGGAATATCAAAAGTAGATTTTGCAAAAAATATTGTTAAATTTTCAATGATTTATTTAATAATCCAAATTTTGCTAACTACAATAATTGTTCCAAAAAGTCAGAATATGGCAAGATCATTTATTAGAGCTTCTACTATTGATTTCTTTCCTTCCTTGCTTAAAGAAAAAAAATTCATCGATACAGTCGAAAATCTAACAATTTTTATAGAAAGAAAAAATGCTAAAGGAGAAATGTTTAATATTATTTTAAAAGATAAACTTGAAGATGGAAGTTCTCAAATTGTTTATGCTAAAAAAGGTTATTTGGATATTTCTAATAAAGAAAATTTTTTATTTTTAATTGATGGAAAAATTATTAAGATTAATGATAATAAAATAATATCTTTAGATTTTGGAGAAACTATGTTTAATCTATCTAATTATTCAACCAAAACTACTACCTGGCCTAAGATACAAGAACACGGAACTTATGCTTTATTAAGTTGCACAATAAATACTTTAACTAAACGAAAAATATTAAAAGAAAATTTTTATTTGAGATGCACGCCCAATTTTTATAAAGAAGTTATTCAAGAATTACTTAAAAGAATTTACTTACCAATTTATCTTCCTGTTATTTCATTAATAGCGTGTTTTCTTATAATTAAATCTAAAGAAAGTTTTAATTATTCTAAAATAAAAAT
>CAJQRZ010000031.1 GCA_905612435.1 uncultured Candidatus Pelagibacter sp. | reverse complement strand
AACCAACTATAATAAGCGGAATAGAACCAAAGATAATTAATGATAATAACTGTTTGTTATTTCGTAGATCAAGCAATTCCTCTCTAAAGAAAAAAATAATTGCTAACAAAGAGCCTAAATGTAAACCTACATCTATTAGTAGCGAGCTTGATTTAAATTCATAAAGAGTAGAGACAACAATTAGGTGTGCCGAAGAGCTTATAGGTAAAAATTCTGATACACCTTGAATTAACGACAGGATTATAATTTCAATAATATTCGAAAGCATTTTTTACTGGGTAACTTAAATATTCCCTAAATAAAACAATTTCATGACAACATAACAGTTATGCAATAAGTAAAATTTATATGATTTATGGTAATTTTAAACAAATAAAGGTCATATATACTGACCTTGTTTTGCTTTTATTATTTAAAATCCTAATATATGATTAGGTAATAAATAGTAAAATATGTCTAATAAAATGCTAAAATTTGTAAAGATAGGTCAACAATCTCCACCTAAAAGAGATGTTGTTACCCGAAAATGGGACTTTAATGAGATTTATAAAGATTTTATTCATGAAAAAGCTAGTGAACAATCTAGCAGATGCTCACAGTGCGGAGTTCCTTTTTGTCAAGTTCATTGTCCATTAAGTAATAATATTCCAGATTGGCTAAAGCTAACAGCAGAAGGAAGGTTGAAAGAAGCTTATGAATTATCACAAAGCACAAATAATATGCCAGAAGTTTGTGGAAGAATATGTCCCCAGGACAAATTGTGTGAAGGTAATTGTGTTATAGAACAATCTGGACATGGAACAGTCACTATAGGTTCAGTTGAAAAATATATTACAGATAATGCATGGGAACAAGGATGGGTTAATCCTATAAAAATTAAAAATGAAAAAAATCAAAGTGTAGGAATTATTGGTGCTGGACCTGCTGGACTCGCAGCAGCAGAACAATTACGTAAGCTAGGATATCAAATTACAGTATACGATAGATACGATAGAGCAGGTGGCTTGTTAATTTATGGAATTCCAAATTTTAAATTGGAAAAATTTGTTGTTGAAAGAAGAACAAAGTTATTAGAAAAAAGTGGAATAAAATTTATTCAAAATTTTGAGGTTGGAAAAGATACTACTTTAGATCAACTTAGAACAAAACATGATGTACTTTTAATTGCAACAGGTGTTTATAAAGCAAGAGAAATGGAATTACCTGGAAGTGCTTTGGGAAATATTTTTCCAGCAATGGAATTTTTAACAGCATCTAATAAAAAAGGATTAGGTGATAAAGTAGAATTATTTGATGATGGAACATTGAATGCAGAAGGCAAAGATATTGTTGTAATAGGTGGTGGTGATACAGCAATGGATTGTGTTAGAACATCAATTAGACAAAATGCAAAGTCAGTTAAATGTCTATATAGAAGAGATAAAGAAAATATGCCAGGTTCAGCAAGAGAAGTAGCTAATGCTGAAGAAGAAGGTGTGGAATTTGTTTGGCTATCAAGTCCAAAAGAATTTATTGGAACAAATAAAGTCAAAGGGCTAGTTGTAAACAACATTAAATTAGGTGAAGCAGATGATAGTGGTAGAAAAAAACCGGATGTTCAGAAAAATTCAGAATTTAATATTAAGGCCGATATAGTAATACAAGCACTAGGATTTGATCCAGAAAATTTACCAAAATTATTTAGTTCTGATGATTTACAAGTAACTAGATGGGGAACGTTAAAAACTAATTTTGAAACAATGGAGACAAATTTACCAGGTGTTTTTGCTGCTGGAGATATTATTAGAGGAGCATCGCTAGTGGTGTGGGCAATTAAAGATGGAAGAGATGTGGCAGTAGCTATAAAAAATTTTTTAGAAAGTAAAGAGCTTGAAAAAGAGAAGGTTGCTTAATGAATAATTATAAAAAAAATCTTAAAATTCTTCAAGAAGGACATGTTTATTCAAAAGAAATGGAGCATGATGCCTGCGGAGTAGGTTTAATAGCCTCAACGGAAGGTAAAAAATCAAGAAAAGTAGTTGAATATGGAATTAACGCTTTAAAAGCAGTTTGGCACAGAGGAGCAGTTGATGCTGATGGAAAAACAGGTGATGGAGCTGGAATCCACTTAGAAATTCCATCTGATTTTTTTGCTGAAAAAATAGAACTCACAGGACATAAATATAATGGTTCAGAAATTTGTGTAGGAATGATTTTTTTACCAAGGAATAATTATGCAGCACAAGAAAACTCCAGAACATTGATTGAAAGTGAGCTGACTAAAAGTAATTTTAGTATTTATGGTTGGAGGCAAGTTCCTGTTAATCCAAAAGTTTTGGGTGAGAAAGCTAATTTTACAAGACCTGAAATTACTCAAGTATTATTTAAACATAATGATAAAAATTTAACAGGCAAAGATCTAGAGAGAAAAATTTATGAATCTAGAAGAAAAATAGAAAAAGAAGCGATCAAAAATGCTATAGAAGGGTTTTATATTTGTTCTCTCAGCTCTAAATCAATTATTTATAAAGGAATGTTTTTAGCAGAGTCAATTGCTGAATTTTATTTAGATTTAAAAGATGAAAGATTCATTTCAAGATTTGTAATATTTCACCAAAGATTTTCCACAAATACAGCACCAAGTTGGGATCTTGCTCAACCCTTTAGAGCAATTGCCCATAATGGAGAAATAAATACTATTAAAGGAAATTATAACTGGATGAAGGTTCATGAACAAGAAATGGCAAGTCCTTTATTTGATAACATAGAAAATTTAAAACCAGTTATACCTCCTGGATCATCTGACTCTGCCTCACTTGACAGTGTGTTTGAATTATTAAATATTTCTGGTCAATCAGCACCTCTTGCAAAATTAATGTTAATACCAGATGCGTGGTCTAAAAAAAGTAAAACATTATCAAGAGATCATCAACAACTATTTAATTTTTTAAATAGTACAATGGAACCATGGGACGGACCAGCCGCAATAGCAGCTACAGATAATGAATGGGCAATAGTAGCAACTGATAGAAATGGACTTCGTCCTATGAGATATACTATTACCAGAGATAAAATATTATGTGCAGGTTCAGAAACAGGAATGGTTGAGCTTGATGAAAAAAAAATTGTGACAAAAGGAAGATTGGGCCCTGGGGAAATAATTGGAGTTAGAATAAAAAAAGGAAAAGTATTTACAAACAATGAAATAAAAAATTATTTAGCAAAAGAATTTAAACATTTTAATAATCAAATTGTAAATTTAGATAAGAAATTTCCAATAAAAAATGAAAAACCTGTTTTTTTTGGAGACGAACTTAGAAAAAGACAGCATGTATTTGGATACAGTATAGAAGATTTAGAACTTATTCTTCACCCAATGGCAGAAGATGCAAAAGAAGCAATAGGCTCAATGGGAGATGACACTCCTCTTGCAGTATTATCTGACCGTTATAGGCCTCTTTACCATTATTTTAGACAAAACTTTAGTCAGGTTACCAACCCTCCAATTGATTCTTTAAGAGAAAATAAAGTTATGAGTTTAAAAACTAGATTTGGAAATCTTGGTAATATATTAGATTTTACTAATTTAACCGAAGAAAATATATATGTTTTGGATAGTCCTATTTTATCAAACTCACAACTTGAAAAGTTTATTAATTTTTTTGGAAAAAATTCAAAAACGATTGATTGTACTTTTGACAAAAGTGAGAATATTGAAAGTGCTATAAAAAAAATACAAAGAGATTCAGAAATTGCAGCAAGACAAGGTATTACACAATTAATTCTAAGTGATAAAAACATATCTGAAAATAGACTGGCAATTCCAATGCTGTTAAGTGTCGGAGCAACAAACACACATCTTATTAAAAATAAATTAAGAGGTTACATTTCAATTAATGTACAAACTGGAGAGGCATTAGACACTCACTCATTTGCAACATTGATTGGAGTGGGGGCAACAACTGTAAATCCCTATTTAGCATTAGATAGTTTGTATCAAAGATTCGAAAAAAAATTATTTGGCAAGTTTGGTTATGATGAATGTATCGAACGATTTATTCAATCTGTAAATTATGGACTTTTAAAGATAATGTCTAAAATGGGAATTTCAGTCATAAGCTCTTACAGAGGTGGATGTAATTTCGAAACAGTTGGTTTGAGCAGAACAATTGCATCAGAATATTTTCCTGGAGTTCTATCAAAAATTTCAGGTATTGGCTTGATTGGGATAGAAAAAAAATTAAGAACCATTCACAAAGAAGCCTTTGAAGGAACAGACTCTGTATTACCTATAGGAGGAATTTATAAATATAGAAAAAATGGTGAAACCCATCAATATCAAGGAAAACTTATCCATTTATTACAAAGTGCAGTAGGGTCAAATTCTTTTGAAGCATACAAGAAATACGCAGAAGGTATTTATAACCTTCCACCTATACATCTTAGAGATTTGATTGGATTTAGAAGTAGAAATTTAAATCCATCTGTAGAAATTTCTGAAGTAGAGCCAGTTGCAAATATTTTAAAAAGATTTGGAAGCGGAAGTATGTCTCATGGAGCATTATCAAAAGAAGCTCATGAAACTTTAGCAATAGCAATGAATAGAATTAAAGGTGCTTCTTGTAGTGGAGAAGGAGGAGAAGATGAAAAAAGATTTGTTAAAATGGATAATGGTGATAATGCAAACTCTAGAGTTAAACAAATCGCCTCAGCAAGGTTTGGTGTTACAATTAATTATTTAAATAATTGTAATGAAATAGAGATTAAAATTGCACAAGGTGCAAAACCTGGTGAAGGAGGGCAATTACCAGGGTTTAAAGTAACAAAAGAAATTGCAAAATTAAGATATTCAACACCTGGAGTTACCTTAATATCACCACCACCTCATCATGATATTTACTCTATCGAAGATTTAGCACAATTAATTTATGATCTTAAACAAGTTAATCCAAAAGCTCGAGTTGGAGTAAAATTAGTTGCATCATCTGGAATTGGAACAATTGCTGCGGGTGTAGCAAAAGCTAAAGCAGACATAATTTTAATATCTGGACACAATGGTGGTACTGGAGCAACACCACAAACAAGTGTTAAGTATGTTGGAATTCCTTGGGAGATGGGTTTAACAGAAGCAAATCAGGTTTTAACTTTAAATAATTTAAGGCACAAAGTTACCCTTAGAACAGATGGTGGAATTAAAACTGGAAGAGATGTTATAATTGCAGCAATGATGGGAGCTGAGGAATACGGTGTAGCTACTACTGCACTTGTTGCTATGGGTTGTATAATGGTAAGACAATGTCATTCAAATACGTGCCCTGTAGGAGTATGTACTCAAGATGACAAGCTGAGAGAAAAATTTACTGGTACACCAGAAAAAGTAGTAAATTTATTTAAATTTATAGCAGAAGAAGTAAGAGAAATTTTAGCTAAACTAGGTTTTAAATCATTAAATGAAATAATTGGCAGAACAGATTTATTAAGACAAGTTAGTAAAGCCTCATCAAATTTAGATGACTTAGATTTAAATCCACTTTTTGTTCAAGCCGATGCTGGTGAAAATTTAAGATATTGTGAATCTCAAGAAATTAATAGTGTACCAAATACTTTAGATCAAGAAATTATTCCTAAAATAAAAGATCAAATAGGAAAAGTAAAGATAATTGAAAAAGAGTTTATTATCAAAAATACTCATAGAAGTGTTGGCACAAGAATATCCCATCATATATATGAAAAATATGGAAACAATAAATTAGATAATGATTTTTTAACTTTAAAATTTAAAGGTTCCGCAGGACAATCTTTTGGAGCATTTGGAGTAAAGGGCTTAAAGCTTATTTTAAAGGGAGATGCAAATGACTATGTTGGAAAAGGTTTATCCGGAGCCACATTAGTAATTAAACTTTCTGATGAAAGTAATTTAATCTCTCATGAAAATACAATAATTGGAAATACTGTTTTATATGGTGCAACCTCAGGAAAACTCTTTGCAGCAGGTCAAGCAGGAGAAAGATTTGCTGTTAGAAATTCAGGAGCAATATCAGTAATAGAAGGTTGTGATTCAAACGCATGTGAGTATATGACAGGAGGCACAGTGGTTGTCCTTGGTAATGTGGGTGATAACTTTGGAGCAGGAATGACTGGTGGAATGGCTTTTATATATAATCCAAATAATGAGTTTGAAAAAAGAGCTAATCCTGAAAGCATTATATGGCAATCTCTCGAAACAAAATATTGGGTAAATTATTTAAAAGATCTAATTAAAGAACATTTCAATGAAACAAACTCGAACTTGTCAAAAAAAATAATTGAAAATTTTGATAAGGAAATTTTGAACTTTGTACAAGTTTGTCCAAAGGAGATGATTGATAAACTAAAAAATTCTATAAGCTCAAGGCCAATTATAAAAGAAGTTAGCTAAAGTGAATAACGTAAATATTTTTTGCTTTGGTTTTGGTCAAGTAGCAAAAAGTTTTATAAATAAAATTAGATCAGAAAATTTTAAGATCAGTTTATCAACAACATCTACAAGTAAAACTTGTAAAAAAAATATTAATAGTTTTGATTATGAAAATTATTTTTTAAATAAAGAATTTTATGACGAAAATCTTATTAAAAAACTCAAAGATGCTGATTATATCTTGGTTTCAATCCCACCAATAAATGGAATCGATATAGTAATAAAAAATTTTTCAAAGAATATAAAAAAATGTAAGGCTAAATGGATTACTTATTTATCTGCTACCAGTGTTTATGGAGATCATAATGGTGAATGGGTAAATGAAGAAAGCATAACAAAGCCAACTTCTCCAAATGGAATTGCAAGACTAGCAGCTGAAAAATCTTGGCTTTCGTTAGGAACGGACAAAAATTTTCCAATTCAAATATTTAGATTGTCAGGAATTTATTCCAATAAAAGTAATGTATTATTTAGATTAAAATCCGGAAATGTTAATTTGATTAATAAACAAAATCATTTTTTTTCAAGAATTCATGTTGAAGATATTTCGAGTATATTATTTAAATCTTTGTTTAACTTTAAGTCAGGTGAAATATATAACATATCTGATGACAAACCTTCTTCATCTGAAGAAGTGATATTATATGGTATTAAATTATTTAATATGAATAAACCCAAAACGATTGAAGTTAAAGATATAAAAAGTGAAATGTTGAAAAATTTTTATAAAGATTCAAAAAAAGTCAGCAATAAAAAAATGAAAAACTTCTTTAATCATAATTTAAAATTTTCAACTTATGTAGAAGGTTTAAATTATATTAGAGACAATATTATTTAATTCGATATTAATTTTTTTAATCCCATTTTTATTTGATAGACTATGATCGCCATTTTTAATAATTATTAATCTTTTTTTTGCTTTAGTGAATATTTTTAAAATCCTTCTAGAATAATTTACTGGCACAACCTTATCTTTGCTCCCATGAATCATGGTGATATTAATTTTTGAATTTATTTTTTTATTTAAAATTTTATTTTTTCTACCATCCTTTATTAATTGATAAGTAACTGGATATTCATAACCTCCATGTTTTAGATTATAAATACCATTTTTTATGGTTTCATTTTTCATTTTTTTGGAAAATTTTTTCCACATCAAATTTTCCAAAAACTCTGGTGCAGACCCAATACCTAAAAATCCTTTAATCTGTTTATTGAAATATTTAAATTGATTTAAAGATAGCCAGGCTCCCATACTTGATCCAACTAATATAAAATCATTTTTTTTTATTATTCTTTTAATTGTAATTTGAACTTCTTTTGACCACTTACTAATATTTCCATTTATAAATTTTCCTGATGATTTTCCATGGCCAGAATATTCTAAGGCAAGAAACCCTAATTTATTTTTTTCAGTATATCTAAGTAAAGCTATGGGTTTTTTTCCCTCGATATCAGACATAAGTCCATGAAGAAAAACTATATATAGGCTTTTCCTGTAATAACTGCTTAAATATCTAATCTTTTTATTATTTGATATTTTTAGGTACTTAAATTTATTCATAAAAGTTTATAAGATTTATTTCTTAATATATAACTTTAGCAAATGTCTTCAAAATTAAAAGTTTTACAAATTATACCAAAACTAGGTTATGGAGGAGCTGAAACAGGTTGTTATGATCTTGCCCATTATTTAGCAGAAAATAATTGCCTTTCTTATTTGGTAACAAGTGGAGGTGAATTGCTTAAATATGTAGATAAAAAAAAGGTGAAAGTAATTAGACTTCCAGTACATAGTAAAAATCCAATTATGATACTTCTTAATTCAATATTTTTAACTTTTATAATTTTATTTTTTAATATCTCTATTGTTCATGCTAGAAGTAGAGCGCCTGCATGGTCTTGTTTTTTAGCAACAAAAATAACAAAAAGAAAATTTGTAACTACATTTCATGGGACATATAATTTTAAAAACCCAATTAAAAAATTTTACAATTCAGTAATGGTAAAATCAGATCTAATAATCGCTGGATCAAATTATATTTTTAATCATATAAATGAAAATTATACTAAATACCTAAATTTAAAAAAAAAATTCTTAGTAATTTTTAGAGGTATAAATATAGATTATTTTGATCCTTCAACAACTATTGAAAGTGAAGAGGACAAACTACTTAAAGAATGGAAACTTAATACTGGAAGAAAAATAATATTACTTCCCGGAAGACTTACTTCGTGGAAAGGCCAAGAAGTTTTCATTGAAGCACTAAATAAAGTCAATATTGAGCTAGGACACGAGTCTTTTTATGCAATTATATTGGGTAGTGACCAAGGAAGAGATATTTATAAAAAAAAACTTTTAAGATTAACTGAACAACATAGGCTAAATAGTCAGGTAAGATTTATTAGTCACTGTAAAAATATGCCTTTAGCATACAAAATTTCAGATTTAATAGTTTCTGCATCAGTTGAGCCAGAAGCATTTGGTAGGGTAGCGATAGAAGCCCAATCTATGGAAAAGCCTATTTTAGCCAGTAATATTGGAGGCTCTAATGAAACTATTATTAAAGACAAAACTGGATTTTTATTTGAGTCTGGAGACTCAGAAGCGTTATCCAAAAAAATTATAGAAATATTAAGTTTAGATGAAAGTACGTTGAAATTTATAGGTATTGAGGGTAGAAAAAATGTAATTAAAAAATTTAATATAGAAAAAATGTGTTTTTCCACTTATTCAGAATATAAAAAATTATTAAATGCCAACAATTAAACTACCTGATGGTAAAAATCTAAGCTTTCCAAATAGTCTTACGGGCTATGAGGTTGCTGAAAAAATAAGTAAATCCTTATCTAAACAAGCTCTTATAATGAGTGTAGATGGGGAACAAAAAGATTTAAATTATAAGATTAAAAATGATTGTGCAGTAAAAATATTTACTTCAAAAGATCAAGAAGGCATAGATACTATAAGGCATGATACAGCACATATTACAGCAATGGCAGTTCAAGAGCTTTTTCCAGGAACACAAGTAACTATTGGTCCAATTATTGAAAACGGTTTTTATTATGATTTTGCTAGAAAAGAACCTTTTACTGAAGAAGATCTAAATAAAATTGAAAATAAAATGAAAGAAATTATTGATAGAGATCTCCCCACAACAAGAGAAGTTTGGAGTAGAGACAAAGCAATATCACATTTTAAAGATAAGGGAGAGATTTATAAAGCTGAAATAATTGAAAGTATTCCTCAAGGGGAAGATGTTTCCATTTATTTTCACGGTGAATGGCATGATTTATGTCGTGGTCCTCATTTATCTTCTACAGGAAAAATTGGAAAATATTTTAAATTAACAAAAGTATCAGGCGCTTATTGGAGAGGAGATTCCAATAATGAAATGTTACAAAGAATTTATGGAACAAGCTGGTCTAGTCAAAAAGATCTTGATGATTATTTAAAAAGAATAGAAGAAGCTGAAAAAAGAGATCATAGAAAATTAGGTAAGGAAATGAATCTATTTCATTTTAGAGAGGAGAGTCCAGGATCAGTATTTTGGCACGAAAAAGGATGGAAACTTTTTCAAAAGTTAGTTGCCTACATGAGAAATAGACAGGATAATGCAGGATATAAAGAAGTAAATACTCCAGAAATTCTAGATAGATCACTTTGGGAAAAATCAGGCCATTGGGAAAAATATGGCAAGCACATGTATACCTCTCAAACTCCAGATGAAAAAATATTTGCGATAAAACCTATGAATTGTCCAGGACATATTGAGGTTTTTAATCAAGGATTAAAAAGTTACAGAGATCTTCCTTTAAGAATAACAGAATTCGGTAAAGTACATAGATATGAACCCTCAGGTGCTTTGCATGGACTGTTAAGAGTTAGAGCCTTTACTCAAGACGATGCTCATATTTTTTGTACAGAGGATCAAATTACAGAAGAATGCCTTACTGTGACAAATTTAATTTTAGATATTTATAAAGACCTCGGCTTTGAAAAAGTAATTTTAAAATATGCAGATAGACCAGAGATAAGAGTAGGAGATGACAAGGTTTGGGATAAAGCAGAATCTTCTTTATTGGAAGCCGTAAAAGCATCTAAACTTGAATATAGTATTAATAAAGGTGAAGGTGCATTTTATGGTCCAAAAGTTGAATTTGTTTTGAGAGATGCAATTGGTAGAGACTGGCAATGTGGAACTCTGCAGGTAGATCTTAATTTGCCTGGAAGATTAGACGCATCATTTGTTGATAAAGATGGAGCTAAAAAAGTTCCAGTAATGCTTCATAGAGCTTTATTTGGATCTTTAGAAAGATTTATTGGAATACTAATTGAACATTATGCCGGAAAATTTCCATTTTGGATTGCTCCTTTGCAAGTAATAGTTATTCCTATTTCAGAAGATTTTGATGACTATGCAAAAAAAGTTAATAGAAAGATCAACAGTAATGGTATTACTTCTGAAGTAGATTTAAAGAATCATAATTTAAATTATAAAATTAGAGAACATTCTTTATCAAAAATACCACTTTTGTTGATTTGTGGTAAAAAAGAAGTTGACAGTAACTCAGTAACGATTAGAAGATTGGATACTAATAAACAAGAAAACATGGAATTAAACTTATTCTTAAAAACATTTTCTGCTTTAAATAAAGCATCTTCAAACTAAGTGGCAGATTTTAAACAAAATTATTTTCAAAGAAGAACTAAAGATAGAGGACCAAAGTCTAACAACAGAATAAATTCTCCTGAGGTTCAGGTAATTAATAGTAGTGGAGAAAATTTAGGTATATTGAATACTAACGAAGCTATATCAATGGCCAAGGAAGAAGGTTTAGACTTGATTGAAATTGCTCCTAATGCAAAACCCCCAGTATGTAAAATTATTGATATGGGTAAATTTAAATATGATGCTCAGAAAAAAGCAAACCAAGCAAAGAAAAAACAAAAAATAGTTTTATTAAAAGAAATTAAACTAAGGCCAGTCACTGAAACTCATGATTATGAATTTAAAGTTAAAAATGCTAAAAAGTTTATTTCTAAAGGAGATAAAGTTAAATTTACAATAAGATTTAAGGGTAGAGAATTACAGCACTCACATTTGGGTAGAGAATTAATGGATAAGATAAAAGGTGATATGCAAGATGTTGGGAAAGTAGAACTTCACCCCAAGTTTGATGGTAAACAAATGATCATGGTTATCCAGCCTTTATAGGGTTTAATAGAGGTTGTAAATCTATAGCAATATTCGTATAACTCCGCAGAATTATGCCAAAACTAAAAACAAAAAGTTCAGCAAAAAAAAGATTTAAGATTACAGCCACTGGAAAAGTGATGATGGCTCAGGCTGGAAAAAGACATGGTATGATTAAAAGAACAAATTCACAAATTAGAAAATTAAGAGGCACAACTACTATGTCAAAACAAGATAGCAAAATAGTTAAATCATATATGCCTTACAGCTTAAGAGGATAAAATGGCAAGAGTAAAAAGAGGTGTAACAAGCCACGCAAAACATAAAAAAGTTTTAAAAGCTGTCAAAGGCCAATGGGGCAGAAGAAAAAATACAATAAGAGTTGCAAAGCAGGCTATGGAAAAAGCTATGCAATATGCTTATAGAGATCGCAGAACTAAAAAAAGAGAATTTAAATCTTTGTGGATTCAGAGAATCAATGCCGGAGTTAGATCTGAAGGACTTACATATTCAAAATTTATAAATGGTTTAAGCAAGTGTGGAATTAAGCTAGATAGAAAAATATTGGCTGAAATAGCTTATGATAGCCCAGAAGCCTTTAAAACAATCGTTCAAAAAGCTCAATCAGCATTAAATTAATCTTCACTATTGTTTTTCTTTGTTGAAGAAATAATCTGAAAATATGTCTGATATTAAAAAAATAAAAGATGAATTTCTTTTAAAGTTAAAAGAAAATTTGAACTTAAATCAAGTTAATCAAATCAAAACAGATTTATTTGGTAAAAATGGACTTGTGTCATCACAATTCAAAAAACTTGGTGCAATTGCAGAAGATGAGAGAAAAAAATTTGCTTCAGATTTAAACTCTGTAAAGGATGAACTTCAAAATATAATTTCTTCAAAAGTTAATGATATAGAAATAAAAGAAATTAATGAGAAATTAGAAAAAGAAAAAGTAGACATTACATTACCAGAGAGACCTTTTGTTCAAGGAAAGATTCACCCTGTTTCACAAGTGATTGATGAGATATCTTCTATATTTTCTGAAATTGGTTTTAGTGTTGAAGAAGGACCTGATGTAGAAAATGAATATAATAATTTTACAGCTTTGAATACACCAGATAATCATCCTGCACGAGATATGCATGACACCTTTTATCTTGATGACAAAAAAGAATTATTGTTGAGAACACATACATCACCAGTTCAAATTAGAACAATGCTTAAAGATAAACCTCCTTTTAAAATTATTGCACCAGGTAGAACTTATAGATCTGATAGCGATCAAACACATGCTCCAATGTTTCATCAAGTAGAAGGGTTACATATAGATAAAGATATTAACATGGGTCACTTAAAAGGTTGCTTAAATTATTTTATTAAAGAGTTTTTTGAAGTTGATAAAATTAAAATGAGATTTAGACCTAGTCATTTCCCCTTTACTGAACCCTCTGCAGAAGTTGATATTGGTTATAAAATTAAAGATGGAAAAATTGTAATTGGAGAAGGAAATAAGTGGTTAGAAATATTGGGATGTGGAATGGTTCACCCCAATGTTCTTAAGAATGTAAAAGTTGATACTACGAAGTATCAAGGGTATGCATTTGGAATTGGAATAGACAGACTAGCTATGCTTAAGTATGGAATTAATGATTTAAGAGCTTTTTTTGATTGTGACTACAGATGGTTAAATCATTTTGGCTTTGATCCTTTGGATGTACCATCAAATTATAGAGGTCTTAGCAGATGAAGATAACTACTAATTGGCTAAAAGATCATTTAGATACAAAACTTAATGAAAACCAGATTATAGATAAACTAACCGATATTGGTCTTGAGGTTGAAAGTGCAGATATCCAGTCTAGTGAGTTAGATAGTTTTTTGGTTGCAAAAATAGTAAAAACAGAAAAACACCCTGGTGCCGATAGGTTAAAAGTGTGTGATGTTGATATAGGAATAAAAAATTCAGTTAAGGTAGTTTGTGGGGCTCCTAATGCAAGAGAAGGCTTATTGACAATATATGCTCCTCCGGGTGCCACTATACCCAAAAACCAAATGAAGTTAGTTGTTAGTAAAATAAGAGGTGTAACTTCTTACGGAATGCTTTGTTCAGAGTCTGAATTAAACCTATCTAATGAAAGTGATGGAATTACTGAGCTTTTAAGTGAAAAATATGATGCAAAAATTGGAAAAAATTATTTTCCAAAAAGTAATTTAAAAGTAATTGATATTTCAATTACACCTAACAGAGCAGATTGTTTAGGTATTAGAGGTATAGCTAGAGACCTATCGGCTGCGGGTTCTGGAAAATTAAAAAATATTAAAAGTGAAAAATTAACACAAAAAAATAAACAAAAGATAAATATCAAAATCATAAAAGAAAAAAATCAAGGTTGTGCTATCTTTGGAAGTTGTTTAATTACGGGTGTAAAAAACACTGAAAGCCCCAATTGGTTAAAAGAAAAAATTATTTCATTAGGTCAAAAGCCTATTTCAGCAATAGTTGATGTTACCAATTATATTATGTTTGATTTAAATAGGCCATTACATGCATATGATGCAGACAAAATAGATCGAGGCATAATAGTAAGAAATTCTAAAAAAGGAGAAACTTTTAAAGCATTAGATAATAAAAATTATAAACTTGATAATGATATGTGTGTAATTACAGACAACTCTGGAATATTAGGATTAGGAGGGATAATTGGGGGAACTAGATCTGGTACAGAATTAGATACCAAAAATGTATTAATAGAAGCTGCTTATTTTAGTCCAAAATCTATTAGAAAAACTTCTAAAGTTTTGAATATAGACACCGATGCAAAATTTAGGTTTGAAAGAGGGATTGATCCATTGTCTATTGAGCTAGGCCTCCAAAGAGCTGCTGAATTAATAAAAAAGATCTGTGGAGGAGAAGTTAGTAAATTTGATATTCAAAATTTTGAAAAAATAAAAAATAATTCAATAAAATTTGATCCTTTATTGTTTGAAAAAATTACTGGATTTAAAATTGATCAAAAAGAAATGACTAAAATTTTAAATGGTCTTGGTTTTGAGGTAAAAAAAGAAAAAAAGATTATGGCTTTAAAAGTTCCTTCCTGGAGATCTGATATAGAGCAAGAAATAGATATTATTGAAGAACTAGTAAGAATACACGGTTATAATAAAATTCAAATAGTTGAACCAGAAAAAAGCAGAGATAAGCCAACATTAAATAATAAACAAAAACTATTCCATTTTCTGCAAAGATCTATTGCGTCAAAAGGTTTCCTAGAAACTATCACTTGGTCTTTTACTGACTCAAAAATTAATCAACTATTTATTGAAAATAATAAAGAAATTAAGATTGTTAATCCGATAAGCTCAGACCTTAATGTTTTGAGAAATTCTATTTTTTCTAATCTAATTATTTATCTTAATAAAAACCTTGATAGAGGATTTAAAGATGTTTCACTATTTGAGATTGGCCCAACATTTTCCGGTTCTCAACCTGGTCAGCAAGAGACAGTAGCTAGTGGATTACGTTCAGGTAAAATCTCTAGACTAAGTTGGCTAGAAAAAGATAGATTAGTTGATGTTTTTGACGTCAAAAAAGATGTCATTCAAAGTTTGGTTGAAGCAGGATTTAGTCAAAATAAATTATATATAGATGATAAAACTCCTAGCTATTATCACCCTGGCAAATCGGGTAGAGTGTTTTTAAGTAAGGATAAAGAAAAAGTGATAGCTTTTTTTGGAGAAATTCACCCAAATATTCTAAAGAAAATAGATATTAAAACAGAGTCATTAGTAGGCTTTGAAATATTTTTAGATAATATCAAACAAACTAAAAAATCATTAAATAATCAAAAGACGCAATATCAATATTCTGATTTTCAAAAATCAGAAAGAGATTTTGCTTTTGTTATAGACAAAAATTTTCAGGTACAAGAATTAATAGAGATAATTTATGATGTAGATAAAAATTTAATTAAAAGAGTTAGAGTATTTGATATATATGAAGGAGCAAATATACCTGAAGATAAAAAATCAATTGCACTAAATGTTGTAATACAATCATCAAAAAAAACATTAAAAGACGAAGACTTAGATCGAATTAATCAGGTTATAATTTCTAAAGTGGAAGAAAAAACTGGTGCAAAAATTAGATCTTAATTATTCATGACAATTATTGATAACATTAGAAATTTTGCAATTATTGCACATATAGATCATGGAAAATCTACTATAGCAGACAGAATAATTCACAAATGTGGTGGTCTTACCGAGAGAGAAATGAAAGCTCAAGTTTTAGACTCTATGGATATTGAGCGTGAAAGAGGAATAACTATTAAGGCTCAAACAGTTAAACTTAATTATAAAGCAAAAAATGGAAAAGATTATATTTTAAATATTATTGATACTCCAGGGCATGTAGATTTTAGTTATGAGGTTAGCAGATCTTTATATGCATGTGAAGGTTCAATTTTAATTGTTGATAGCACTCAAGGTGTTGAAGCACAAACATTAGCAAATGTTTATCAAGCTTTAGACACTAATCATGAGATTGTACCAGTTTTAAATAAAATAGATTTACCAGCATCTGATTTAGAAAAAACAAAAAAACAAATAGAAGATGTAATAGGTATAGACACAAGCAACGCTATTGCTTGTTCTGGAAAAACAGGAGAAGGTGTTGAGGAAATTTTAGAGCAGATTATCAAAACATTGCCTGGTCCAAAAGGAGAAAAAAATGAAATTTTAAAATGTTTGCTAGTTGATAGTTGGTATGACACCTATTTAGGAGTTGTTATTTTGGTTAGGGTAATTAATGGAAAAATTTTTAGAAATATGAAGATTAAAATGATGTCCACTAATCAAGAATATATCATTGAAAAGGTCGGAGTATTTACCCCTAAACCTGAAGATGTTAATGAGTTAAATGCAGGTGAAATTGGTTTTATTACAACTGGAATTAAAGTTTTATCGGAGACAAAAGTAGGAGATACAATTTGTGAAGCAAACAAACCATCGCAAGAAGCTTTACCAGGCTTTAAACCAAGTAAACCGGTTGTATTTTGTGGCTTGTTTCCAGTTGATAGTTCGGAGTATCAAAAATTAAAGGATGGCTTAGGGAAACTTCAATTAAATGATGCAAGTTTTTCATATGAAGCAGAATCTTCTTCAGCGCTTGGTTTAGGATTTAGATGCGGATTTTTAGGTTTATTACACTTGGAAATTATAACAGAAAGACTAGAGAGAGAGTTTGATATAAATTTATTAACTACAACACCAGGAGTGGTTTATAAAGTCCATTTAAATAAAGGAGAGTTAATAGAACTACAAAACCCTTCAAGTCTTCCAGATCCTACCTATATTAAGATGATTGAAGAGCCGTGGATTAAAGCAACAATTATAACACCAGATCAGTATCTTGGTGCAATAATTAAAGTTTGTCAGAACAAAAGAGGCATACAAACTAATTTAAGTTATTCAGGAAACAGAGCGGTGCTAAATTATGAATTGCCTTTAAATGAAGTTGTTTTTGATTTTAATGATAGATTAAAATCTATGACAAGTGGTTACGCAAGTTATGATTATGAGATTATAGATCATCGAGAAGGTGATTTAGTTAAATTAGGAATTTTAGTAAATGCAGAACAAGTAGACGCATTATCAATGATGGTGCACAAAGATTTTGCTCAAACAGTCGGGAGGGAAGTTTGTGAAAAATTAAAAGATTTAATACCAAGACATAATTTTATGATACCAGTACAGGCAGCAATAGGAGGAAAAATTATTGCAAGAGAAACCATTAAAGGATTTAAAAAAGACGTTTTGACAAAAATACATGGTGGTGGTGCAAGAGACAGAAAAAGAAAATTACTAGATAAGCAAAAAAAGGGAAAAGTAAGAGGAAAACAATTTGGTAGAGTTGAAATACCACAAGAAGCATTTATTGGAGTTTTAAAAATTAAAAAGGAATAGTTTGTGAAACAAATAAACTGGGGAATTATTGGCCTAGGTAATATAGCCTTAAAATTTGCAGATGGATTTAAAAGTGTTGATAATGCAAAATTAATAGGAATTTCAAGTAAAAGTAAACAAAAACTCCAAAAGTTTAAAGAAGAATTTCATATAGAAGAAAATTTTTGCTTTAATGATTATGAAAGTTTATTAAAATGTAAAGATATTGATATTGTATATATAGCTCTTCCAAATTCACTACATTATGAATGGATATTAAAATGCATTAAAGAAGGAAAAAAAGTTTTATGTGAGAAGCCAGCAACAGTAAATTTTTCTCAAATTAAAAAAATTAAAGAAGCAATTTTAAAAAAAAAATTATTATTTGCTGAGGCACTTATGTATAGGTATCATCCACAAATAATTAAGGTAATGGAATTAATTAATGAAAATGAAATAGGTAAATTAATATCAATGGAGTCATATTTTGGATCAAATATATTAACAAAAAAAAATTTTTTTGGATTTAGAAAAATAAATGAAGAAAATAGGATTTATAATAAAGAATTAGGGGGTGGAGCCATATTAGATTTAGGGTGTTATCCTAGTTCTTTTAGTTTACTAATTTCATCATTAGTTCCTAATATAAATTATAATCAGATAGAAGTTCTAAATGTAAAGAAAGAAGTTGGACGAACTGGTGTAGATTTAGATTCTTATGCAGAATTAAATTTTAGTAATAAATTGAATGCAAAAATTGGTGCTTCATTTACTCAAAACCTTGGGAAAAAAACTAAAATTATTGGAGATAATGGTGAATTAGAAATTGAAGATACCTGGCACGGTGATCCAAGTTTAATCAATATAAAAGGCAAAAATAGTTATCAGATTAAAGTAGAATCTAGGAAAAATATTTATTCATATGAAATTGAACATTTGAGTAAATGTATAATTGAAAACAAACAAGAAGCAAATTTTCCTGGAATGAAATTAAACGACACAATAATTAATATGAAAATTTTAGAGGATTGGTTGAATCATGAAAAGTAAAATTTTTGATTGTATAACTTTTTTTGATAATAATTACATGTTTAACCTAAGATATAATATTCTTAAAAACTTTGTTGACTATTTTATTGTATGTGAGTCTAAATATGATCATAGAAATAACCTAAAAAAAATAAATTTTATTAAAAAAGATGAGTACGATTATAAAAAAGTAAAACATGTCGTTATTGAAAAAAAATTCCCTAGAAATTCTAGTATATGGGAAAACCAGGCTATACAAAGAGAATTTTTATTAAAGAGTACTGATAACGCGAAACCTGATGATTATATATTTTTTTCCGATCCAGATGAAATTCCAAAACCGGAGTTTCTAAAAAATTTTGAACTAAAAGAGAAATACGGAATATTCATGCAAAAATGCTTTAATTATAAATTCAATTTATTTAATAAACATGAAAGCCCCTGGGAAGGAACAAGAGTTTCCAAAAAAAAAAATTTAAAATCTATTGATTTTATGAGACAGAAAATAAGATCTAAAAATTTATCTTATAATTTTTTAAGAATAGATAAAGAAAGAAGCATTCAAATATTTGATAATTCAGGGTGGCACTTTAATAATATTCTTAGTCCAGAAGAAATTTCGTTAAAATTACGAACATTTGCACATTTTGAATTTGCTAATGAAAAATTTTCTTCAGCAAATGTTATTAAAAGTAAAATAAAAGATAAGATAGATTTATTTGATAGAGGACACCAGTATCAAAAAGTTGAAATTGATAAAAGTTACCCAGATTATTTAAAAAAAAATTTAGATAAATTCAAAGATTTTATAATATGAAAGATAAATTAGCTATTTATTGTGTAACAGATAAAGATTTAAAATTTTTAAGAGAATTAGATTATAATCTAGCTGCAGTTGGAAAAAATAAATTTTCAGAAAAATATATAAAATGTGATCAGGGGGATAATATTTTTTATAAAGAAGAGTATTATTCAGAATTAACATTTCATTATTGGTTTTGGAAAAATCAATTAAAAAAATACATAGATGATGATAAAATTTGGATTGGTGTTTGTCAAAAACGAAGATTTTGGCTTCAAAAAAAAAATAATAAAAATGATCTTAATAATATTTTTAAAGAAGATTTATTAAAATATATACCTAAAGAATGGTCAGGTCATAATGCGATAATTTGTGAGCCTATAAATTTACAAGTATCAAAGTACTCAAAATTAATTAAGAAAGGCTGGAGAAATATAATTAATGATCCATCAATTTTATTTAACAAAAGTAAACATTCAATTAAATTACATTTTGACATGTTTCATGGTTATGGAATTATTGAAAAAGCAATAGATGTAATGGATAATAAGGACAAAAATGAATTTAAAAATTTTATTTTTAACTCTAACAAATTTAACCCACATATTATGTTTGTTGCAAAACCAAAAATTATAGATCTGTGGTTTAAAGATTTATTTAAATGGCTTGTTGATTGTGAAAAAGTTTTTGGTTTTGAAAAATTGAAAGGCTATGAAACAAAAAGAATATATGCTTACCTTGCAGAAAGATATTTATCTTATTGGTTTAAAAGATATTCAGACTGTTTGGAATGGCCATATATCTTTTTAGACACAGAAAAGAATAGCTAAAATATTTGGAGAGATGGCCGAGTGGTTTAAGGCGCACGCTTGGAAAGTGTGTGTACCCTCACAGGTACCGTGGGTTCGAATCCCACTCTCTCCGCCATTAATTTAACCTTTTAATCTTATTAAAAAGAGACTATACGATTGATTTAATCTCAACGTTATCCTAAATTATATGAAAAAAAATCCAATCATACAAGGCAGATGGTATAAAATTAATAAAAAAATAAAAAGAAGAATTGAAGCTAAATATCATAAAATTAAAGATTGGGTAATGGATCCTAAAGGATATTTTTTAATTGCAATTGATATAAAAAAAAAAAAATTAAGAGTGGGATATTGTATTTTTAAAAAACTAGGTAACAAACCTATAAATGATATGGTTTCAATAATTTCTGGCAAAACAGCAATAGAAATTGTTAACACTTTAATTAAACATAAATACATATCAAGTCATCAACATGCTGCTGATATGGGTATAGAGTTATGTAAAGCCGAATTAGCTTTGAAATATAAGCTAGATTATATTCAAGATAAAGATCTCGAAGTTAAAAAAAATTAAAATAAAAAACCTTTTAGGGGGCTTTAATATTGGATTTAAAGTGACAAAAGATATAAAAAAACTAAACTCTCTGCTCTAAAATGTAACTAATATTTTTTAATAATATTTATTAAATCAAGATAAATTTTATTTGTAATTATTTTGTTTCCTTTTATTAGAGTGTGAATAGGGTCAAAAAATGTTTTCTTTTCTAAAGAAACAATTTTTTCATCAAGCTTAATAATATTGTATTTTTTTTTTTTACAAAATTCTTTTAATTTTTCATTTATTAAATATAGATTATAATTCGATAATCCTTCATAACCTATTTGGGTAATAAAAATGGGTATTATTTTATATTTTAATATGTAAAAATCTAGTGTATCTAATTTTTTCTCAAACTGTCTTAGTAACATTTCATCTGGAATTCGATTGTTATAAATTTTTTTCGCTTGATTATAATTAATATAATCAAAATTTTTATACAGTTCTTTACTAACTGTAGTTAAACCATATTCTTTTTTAAGTTTTATAATATATTTAAATTTAACTTTTTTAACTAATTCAACAATTTTGCTACTATTTTTAATGTAGTCTGTAAACTTTTCGTAGTTACTTTCTCTCCATGGGTTATCAAACTTTTCATCATGTGATTTATTTGAATCATTTATACCTGTGTAAAAAATTACTATTTTTGGATCAAAATTTGGTATTTTAGGAAACCAATATTTAAAGTCATTTATATATCCCTTAGTTGATTTACCATCAGTCGAACCATTATATATTTTAAAATTGTAACCATCTTTATGAAGCTTTGAATTTAATAAACCAACTATAGTTAAATTTTCAGGCGTAACCCTTTGATTGCCTGTGCTACCACCCAAAAAAATAATTTTCATATCTTTTGGATCAACATCTTCACCTCTAAATCCATAAAAATTTCTTCTATAAAAAAATTTACGTTTTTTTTCATCGTGAATTGTTTCATAAAGAATTTGTTTTTGTCTCTCAAATCTCATTATGTAACCAAAATTGTTTTTCGAGAACCAATATCCAAAAAAAATTTCAAATATAAAAATTAATGATAAAAAAATAATACAATTAATAAAAAGAATTTTTATAATTTTCATGGTTGGGAACCTATTAATTCCTATATAAAACAAGTATATATTTTATCAACATAAAATCTGTTTATGAAATTACAATTAGTCTGATTCAAGTGGTAAATATTCAATAATTATATGCATAGCTAATGGTAGCTTAGCTTCGAATCCTTAAATACTGTCACTAATTAATATATTAAATAAGATATCAACAAATGATACATTCTAAAAGAATCAAACAAAGGAGTTAAGATGGAAGTAGTAATAGTGTTAGGTGCAGCTTGGTGGGCATGGAATCATTTCATGAATTAAATATTTAATATTTAATATTTAATATTTTAATATAGGTATGTACGATTATGATGTACGTACCTATCAAAATTGAATTTTATAAGAATCTAATAAGTCTAAATTAATTAAATATTTTAGTAATTTTAAAAACAAGATAAAATAAAGCATGATAATTTTAGGTTATGTTTAAAAAAAAACTACAAGGTGTTTTTAAAAAATTTTTTCAATTTTTATTTAAAATTATTTACGGAGAAATTTTATATAAGGAGCAAAATCTTGTTCATAAAAATATAATTATTTCAAAAGTTAATAGTTCTAATATTAAAAAATTTAATAATGAATTTTATAAAGTTTACAAGATTAAAAATGCAAGAGTTTATAATGATACAGTTGAAAATGTTGCAATAATTCACCAAAATCAAATTCTTGATAAAATCTCCTATCAACAGCAAAATGGAAAATTATGCAAAGCTAACTTAAGTGTAATTCTATCAAAAGGAACACCCAGAATAAAAAAAAAAATTAACTCAAATTTGTTTATATTAAGCCAAGGTGCAAGTGGAAATGAAAATTATTTTCATTGGATGTTTGATATAATCCCAAAATTAAGAATTTTAAATGAGGTCTATAAGTTAGAAGAAGTTAATTTTTTTTATTTCTCAAAACTTAAACCCTGGCAAAAAGATATTTTAGATATTATGGGTTTAAATAATATAAAGATACTAAATTCAAATATTTACAGACATGTCCAAGCAAAAGAAATTATTGCTGTAGACCATCCCTGGTATGAAAAAGGATATATTCTTGAGGAAGTGAATAATATTCCACGTTGGATTGTAGACTGGTTAAGAGAAATTTTTTTACCCAAATCTGAATATTTTGATTCTAATGAGAAAATTTTTATTGATAGAAGTGAATCTAAATTTAAACATTGTCAAATTGTAAATAATTTAGAAGTTTCAAGTTTTTTAGAGTCAAAAGGTTTTACAAAATATAAAGTTGGCCAACTACCTTTTAAAAAACAAATTAGTTTATTTAAAAATGCAAAAATAATTGTTGGAGCGCATGGTGCTGCATTTGCAAACTTAGTATTTTGTAAGCCAAATACAAAAGTTATTGAAATAAAACCAAAGGATCATCTCAATTATATCTCTAGAAAAATTTCTGAAATTAACAGTCTAAATTACAAATTAATTGAAACTGAAATTATCCCAGATAATAAAAAAATTAATGGAGACATTTATTTAGATATAAAATATTTAGAAAAAATGATTTAATTTGATTAAAAAATATCTATTTTAACTTATTATATTAGCTTAATTGTTTTTTTTGGTTAAAGAGGAATTAAGCCTTAAATTAAAAGGTAATTTTAGTTATTTAAATACAATTTTATTAATTAATTTGATCAATTTAAGCTAAAAAATGATATAATTAATCTTTCCATAAATTAAAAAATGATAAATAAATCAACATATAGGGCAGATTCCATTAAAGTACTAAAAGGACTTGAGGCAGTTCGTAAACGTCCTGGAATGTATATTGGGGATACAGATGATGGCACAGGATTACATCATATGGTTTATGAAGTTGTTGATAACTCCATAGATGAAGCATTAGCTGGACATTGTAAAAATATTGATATTTATATTAATTCAGATGGGACGATTACTGTCCGAGACGATGGTAGGGGTATACCTGTTGATATGCACAAAGGAGAAAAAAAATCTGCAGCAGAAGTCATAATGACTCAACTTCATGCGGGAGGTAAATTTGATCATGATTCATACAAAGTGTCAGGAGGATTACACGGTGTTGGTGTTTCAGTTGTTAATGCTTTGTCTGAAAAATTAAAATTAGAAATAAGTAGAGATGGAAAAAAATATTTTATCGAATTTAAAGATGGTGAAGCCAAATCTCCACTAAAAAGTATTGGTAATTCTAAAGAAACAGGAACTCAAATAACCTTTTTACCTTCCAAAGAAATTTTTTCTTCAATAAAATTTAGTTCAATTATAATTCTAAAGAGAATGAGAGAGCTTGCTTTTTTAAACAAGGGAATTAAAATTAAAATTAATGATTTAACTATTAAAAAATCTAAAACTACAGAATTTAAATTTGAAGGAGGAATAATTGAGTTTGTTGATTTTTTAGATGAAAAAAGAGAAAAATTACAAAACAAAAATGGAAATGATTTATTCAAAAAGCCAATTTATATAGAAGGTAAAAAAGATAATATTGAAATTGAATGTTCTTTAAAATGGAACGCAAGTTATGGTGAAGATGTTTACCCTTATACAAATAATATTTATCAAAAAGATGGTGGGACACATATACTTGGATTTAGAAGTGCATTAACCAGAGTTATAAATAAATATGCAAATGAACATAATTTATTAAAAAAGAATAAATTAACAATTTCTGGAGATGACATTAAAGAAGGTTTAACTTGTGTTTTATCTGCAAAAATACCAGATCCAAAATTTTCATCTCAAACAAAAGATAAACTAGTTTCATCAGAAGTAAGAATGATTGTGGAAAGTATAATTAATGAAAAATTATCTATATGGTTTGATCAAAATCCGTCTTTAGCTAAAATAATTTTAGCAAAAGTAATCCAAGCAGCCTTAGCAAGAGATGTTGCAAGAAAAGCAAGAGAAAATGTAAGAAGAAAGGGTGCATTAGAATTAAGTGGTTTACCTGGAAAATTAGCAGACTGCCAAATTGGAAAACAAGAAGGAACTGAATTATTTATAGTTGAGGGAGATTCTGCTGGAGGCTCAGCAAAACAAGGAAGAAACAGAGCAAATCAAGCGGTTCTACCTTTAAGAGGCAAAATTTTAAATACTTATGTTGAAGAAAGTGCTCCTAAAAAGAATGGAAATAAAAACGTAAGTGAATATAGAACAAAAGCACTATCAAAAATGATTTCTTCTAATGAAATAGTAACTTTAATCAACGCCCTTGGTTTAGATCCAAAAGTGGAAGAGATTGATTTGAAGGATTTAAGATACGGTAAAATTATTATTATGACTGATGCTGATGTTGATGGTTCTCACATAAGAGCATTATTACTTACTTTTTTTAACAACAAACCATTTAACAAATTAATTGAAAATGGACATGTCTATCTTGCTCAACCACCATTATTTAAAATAAATAAAGGTACAAAAGGAATTTATATAAAAGATGAAAAAGAATTAGAGGATTATATTTTAAATAATAATAAAAAATTAAAAAAACTAAAAAAAGGAAGTAAAGATTTTATAAAATTTCTAGATGAAGAAAAATCTAAAATGAGTATCCAGAGATTTAAGGGACTCGGAGAAATGAATCCAGAGGAATTATGGAGCACAACTTTAGACCCAGAAACAAGAAATTTACTTCAAGTTCAATATTCTAAGGATTTAAAAAAAGATCAAAATATTATTCATACATTAATGGGTAATGATGTAGCTTTAAGAAAAGATTTTATTGTTTCAAATGCAATTAATGTGCAGAACTTAGACATTTAAAAATGAAGTTTTTCGAAACTTCAAAATATTTTCAATTAAATAAACCTACTTATATCAACTTAAGATGGATTACTATTATTGGTCAATTATTTACTATAAATTTAGTTGCCTTTTTTTTTAAATTTGATTTTAATTTTATCTTATCTAATTTTGTAATTTTAATAGGGGTTTTTTTAAATTTTTATTTAATGTATTTTTATAAAGAAAATTATTTAACAAATAAGTTTTCATTTTTTTTTCTTAATATAGATATTTTTCAATTAAGTTTCTTGATATATTTAACTGGAGGCATAACCAATCCTTTTATTGTATTTATTATTATACCTTGCATATTTTCATCAACAAATTTAGATATAAAAGCTAACCTGTTATTAGTTTTTATAACAATATCATCAATAGTTTTTTTAACGTTTTTTTATAAGAATTTACCTGGTAATTTACCATCACATTTTCATGTTAGTGATTACTATTATTATTCTGTACCATTAGCATTATCTATTGCATTGGTTTTTTTAAATTATTTTGGTCTTAAGTTTGGGTCTGAAGCAAAAATACGAAAAGAAGCTTTAAATAAAATGGAAGAAATGATTGCAAAAGAACATGAACTCTTATCACTAGGAGGACAAGCAGCTGCTGCAGCTCATTCATTTGGGACACCACTTTCTACAATTAAGATTATATCTCAAGACCTTTTAGAACAATTCAAAAATGATGAAGTTTTAAAAAAAGATGTTGAACTGTTAGTAAGCCAGGTAAATAGATGCAATGATATTCTAAAAAAATTAACTTTAAATCCTATAGTAGAAGATGAATTTATAGATGGAGATGTAACAATACTAGATTATTTAACCGAGATTATTAAATCGTATGAAGAAATAAGTGAAAAAAATTTTATATTAGATAGTACAAGAAATTTAAATCCATTAACATTTTTCAAATCTATCGAAATAGTTTATGGATTAAGAAATTTTGTTGGGAATGCTAATAAATTTGCAAATGAAAATATATTTATAAAAATTGAAAGCAACAAAAATCTTACAAATGTCATTATTGAAGATGATGGAGCAGGCTTTCCAAAGGATATATTAAATAAAATTGGTGAACCATATCTAAAATCATTTGCTTCAAAAAATAAGTCAAAAAAGGGTCTTGGACTTGGAATATTTATTGGAAAAACTTTATTAGAAAAAAATAACGCAAAGATTACTTTTAAAAACTCTAAAAATGTAAGTGGGGCAGAAATTAGTATTACTTGGAAAAATAGTGATTTATTAAATCTTTAATTAAGTTTATTTTTATTATTAAAAAGATCACTGAGTTGTTCTATCATTACATCACCTAACTCTTGAACATCTGTAATTTTAATAGCTTTACTATAATATCGTGAAACATCATGCCCTATGCCAATTGCTAAAAGCTCAATATCTTTTTTATTTTCAATAATTTCGACCATTTTTTTTAAATGCTTCTCTAAAAAATCCCCAGAATTTACTGATAGAGTTGAATCATCTACTGGGGCACCATCTGATATAATCATTAATATTTTTCTCTCTTCATCTCTTTTTTTAATTCTATTGTAAGCCCACATAATCGCTTCTCCATCTATATTTTCTTTTAACAAACCTTCTTTAAGCATTAAACCTAAGTTTTTTTTTGATTGCCTCCATTGAGTATCAGCACTTTTATAAATAATATGCCGTAAGTCGTTAAGTCGCCCTGGGTTTTTTGGTTTGTTATTTTTATTCCATTCTTCTCTGCTTTTTCCACCCTTCCAATTTTTAGTTGTAAAACCTAAGATCTCTACTTTTACAGAACATCTTTCTAGTGTTCTCGATAATATATCGGCACATAGTGCGGCAATTGTTATTGGCCTACCTCGCATAGAGCCTGAATTATCAATTAATAAAGTTACAATGGTGTCTTTAAAATCTAAATCTTTTTCTTTTTTAAATGATAAAGAATTATAAGGATCCATAATAATTCTGGCTAATTTAGAGCTATCTAATAATCCTTCTTCCAAATCAAACTCCCAAGATCTATTTTGTTTTGCCAGGAGTTGTCTTTGTAGCTTATTAGCTAATTTTGTTATTAAGTCTTGGAAACTTACTAATTGTTGATCTAAATTTTTTCTTAGTTTATCAATTTCTTCTTTAGTTTCTAATGTTTCAGCTTTAGCTACTTCATCAAATTTATTAGTAAAGATTTTATAATCATGATCAATATTATATATATTTTTTTTTTGAATAACGTTTTCCGAATTTTCTTTAGTAGAATCTGTATCGACTAATTGTTCATCCATCTTGTATTCATCAATGTTGTAATCACCATCTAAGCCTACTTCAGTTTCTTGCTCTTTATCTTTTTTTTCTTGATCTTCCGAATCATTTTCATCGCTGTTATTCTCTTGTTTGTCTTCTTCTCCCTCTTTGTTCTCTTCATTCTCCTTATCATTATTTTTTTGAGAATCAAAAATATTCATTTCTTGAATTAATTCAGAAAATTTTTGACTATAAGTATGCTGGTCTTCTAAATTTTTATTTAAAAAATCTATATGATTAAGTATTGATTTATTGAAATCTTTTTCCCAAAAGTCTAAAATTTTAGTTGTTAAAGAGTTTAGTTTTATATTATGAAATTTTTTAAGCATATATAATTCAAATGCTTCAGATACAGGAACATCATCTTTTGATTGTAATTGATCTTTTCGTTTAAGACTGATTTTATGATAATAGTTTTCACTTAGGTTTTTTTCTATACCTTTTAGCATTTTACCACCTAAAACTTCATATCTAATTTTTTCTGCAACTTTATAAAGTGATCTAGACGAAATATTTGATGGAAGATTTTTATTATATATTTTTTTGTTAGAAAATTTTTTTTCTAAAGCAGCAGAGTCAGCTTCTGCCCGAAGTCTTATAAAATCTGTTTTATTAGACAAGTTATCAATTTCAAAAAAATTTGCATTTTTTGAGCTTAAATTTTTATTATTATTTTTTACCTCTGGTTTATAATCATCAGAAATTACTTTTGCAGTAGATATTAAAGCTTGGCGAAATTTTTCTTTAAAATTGTCTTCTTTATTATTCATTTATATTTGAATATTTATCATTGATTCTGGTAACTCTTCCCCAAAACATCTTTGATAATATTCAGCTATAATATTTTTTTCTGTCTCATCACATTTGTTTAAAAAAGTAACCCTAAACGCATAACCAGTATCTTTAAATATTTCAGTATTTTCTGCCCAATGTAAAACAGTTCTAGGACTCATTACTGTTGATATATCCCCAGCAATAAAACCTTTTCTGGTTAAGGACGCAACTTTTATCATATTTGCAATATTTTCTTTACCTTTAGTATTACTAAAACTTTTATTTTTAGCTAAAACAATTTCCATTTCTTTATCTAAACTTAAATAGTTAAGAGAGGTTACAATATTCCATCTGTCCATTGCAGCTTGATTTATTTGTTGCGTTCCATGGTACAACCCAGTTGTGTCACCTAAACCAATAGTATTTGAAGTTGCAAAAAGTCTAAAATATTTATTTTGTTTTATTACTTTATTTTTATCTAAAAGAGTAAAACTACCATCAGCCTCTAATACTCTTTGAATGACAAACATAACGTCAGGTCTACCAGCGTCATATTCATCAAAAACTAAAGCAATAGAATTTTGAATTGACCAAGGCAAAATTCCTTCTTTAAATTCTGTAACTTGTTTTCCATCTTTAAGAACAATCGCATCTTTTCCAATTAAATCAATTCTGCTAATATGGCTGTCCAAGTTGATCCTTATGCAAGGCCAATTAAGTCTTGCTGCAACTTGTTCAATATGGGTGCTTTTACCCGTCCCATGATAGCCATTAACCAAAACTCTTTTGTTAAAAGCAAAACCAGATAGAATAGCTAAAGTTGTATCTCGATCAAATTTATAATTTGTATCAATTTCTGGAACAAATTCATTTTTTTTTGAAAAGCCATCTATTTGCATTTCAGATTCAAATCCAAATGTTTGTTTAATAGAAATCTTAATATCTGGTTGTATATTTAAATTAGTTGTCAATTTTTTCTCTATAAGTATTTTTTAATTGTGTATATGCCAAAGTAACTAGCTTTAACTTTTCTTCATATTTTTTATTTCCTAAATTAATATCAGGGTGAAATTTTTTGACAAGTGTTTTGAATTTATGTTGAATTTTTTCCCATTTTAGACCAACTGTGACCCCAAGAATTCCAAAAGCTTTAACATCATTATGATCGAATTTAAACTGACTCATGTGATTAAATTGGCTTTTAAGTTTAGATCTATCAAATTCATCCTTTAGTGCATTGTTCCAAAGAACTTTAAAAAAATTGTCAGAAGAGCTAAAGCTTTGAGTAGGTTTATGCCAAGTCATATCAGATTTTAAAAAATTAAATACTTGATCGTCATTCATTCCTGAAAAATAATTCCAATTTTTATTAAACTCTTTAACATGGTTTAAACAAAGCATTCTATAGTTTTTACTATTATCTTTTTCTATAGGAGCTTTATACTCGCCAATTTCAAAACAATTATTCCAATCACAAATATTTTTCATAGTATATAATAATATAAATAATATTTATGAATATAAATCAATTAATTAAAATCGTAGAAAGAAAATTAAAAAAAAGTTTGCAAATCGAATGTTTAAAAATTGAAGACAAATCTTTTCTCCATAAAAACCATAAATCAAATGAAGAAGGAAAGTTTCATTTAAAATTAACCATTGCATCTAAAGAACTCAGTAAAACGCCCAAAGTCACTGCTATGAGAGTTATTTATAAGATATTAGACGAAGAATTAAAAAAATATATTCACTCTATCCAAATTTTAATTAATTAACTCTTTTTTTAAAAAAGAGTGCAATTCTTTATTTTGAAAATTAAGCCCAAGATGGGGACTTCCTATTTTTTTCAGCAATACAAGGTTAATTTTTTGATTATTATTTTTTTTATCTTTTTCCATAAATGAAATAATTTGGTTTAAATTTTTTTTTGTAAAATTATTATTGATATTGTTTGGCAGTTTAAATTTAGTTAGGTGATTTTTTATTAGTTCAAATTCTTTTTTATTTAATAGTTTTTGTTTAAGGCTGAATTTTGAAGCACTCATGATACCAAGCAAAACTGCTTCACCATGATTAAGTTTTTTTGAATATTTTAACACTGCTTCGTAAGCATGAGCAAATGTATGACCAAAATTTAATACTTTTCTTAAATTTTTTTCATTTTCATCTATTTGAATAATATTTTTTTTGATTAAACAGCTTTCTTTAATTGATTTTTCTATATATGGAGTTTTTAGATCTAAAATTTTTGATGCGTTTTGTTCTAAAAATAAAAAAAATTTTTTATTAGAAATTAGTGAGTGTTTTAAAATTTCTCCATATCCGCAAACAATTTCTCTTCTTGGTAATGTTTTTAAAAAATCAATATCTGATATAACTATACTTGGTTGATAAAATGATCCAATTAAATTTTTTCCATATTTTGAATTTATTCCTGTTTTACCACCAATTGATGAATCGACCTGGGATAATAAGGTAGTTGGAATATTGATGAATTTAATACCTCTTTTGAATATACTTGATGCAAAGCCTGACACATCTCCTGTAATACCTCCACCTATTGATATTAAACAATCATTTCTATGAAAATTTTTTTTAAGTAACAATTCTAAAATTTTATTAGAGCTAATTATATTTTTATTTTTTTCACTTGCATTAAAGTATGAGATAATTTTTTTTTTATTTTTTAAAGACTTAAGAACTTTGTTAATAAAATTTTTAGGTATTTTATTATCTATAACTAATAAACATTTACTAAATTTTATTGAATTATCATTAAATATTTTTGTTAGGTTGTTAATTAAGCCTGATCCAATAATTATTGGATAATTGCTAGTTTTAGTTTTAATGTTAATCTTAATTTTTTTCATATAATTTTATAATTTTTTTTGTTATTTCTGCTTTTGAAAATTGGTGGCAATTTATTTTAAATTTTGCTTTTGAGTATATTTTAGATCTAATTTTTATTAATTCCAAAAGTTTAGATTCAGTAGAATTAATTGTTATTGGTCTTTTTTTACTTTTTTTAATTCTATTTAATAGAGTATGATTATTCCAGTTTAGCCAAAATGATAGATGTTTTTTTAATACGTCTTTCCTAATTTTATGATTTATAAAAGCTCCTCCACCCAAAGAGATGATAGTATTGTGATTATTTAATGACTTAAGAGTGATTTTCTCTTCTAAATTTCTGAAAAAATTTTCCCCTTTTTTTAAAAAAATTTCATAGATTTTCATATTTGTTTCTTCTTCAATTATATCGTCAATGTCTATAAATTTTTGGTTTAATTCTTTTGAAATCAGGCGACCTATAGTAGATTTGCCTGATCCCATCATCCCTAGTAAAACTAGGTTTTTTTTAAATTTCATAAGTTTCTTTATTGAAAAAACATAAATATGTCTTAATTTGAAATTAATAGACAATATATGCAATTACAAAGAAATACAAGTACTGGCAAACAAGGAACTTTAATAAGAATATCAATTAAAGTTTTATTGATAATTTTTCTGTTTTCTATTTTAATGATATTGATAGATAAAATAGATTTTCCATATCCTAATAAAAAAATTGAAAAGATTATATCTAATGAAAATCTTAAAGTTATTAAGTAAAAAAAATTTTTTTATTATCTTAATATTTTTTTTCTTACAAGTTTTAAAGGTATATTCGAATGAACCTGTGGATATATGGAACATAAAAACTCCAAAACCAGAAATTAAAAAAGATAATATTGAAAAAAATGAAGATCAAGATTCAAACAAAAAATCAATTTATGAAATACAAACTCAAAAACAAAATAATTTATCTATAGAGCAGGATGAAACATTATCATCTAAGGAAATAGGGATTGTCGGATTATACGACCCAGCAGAAAATGGTTTGACAATTGATATGTGGCTTAATTCTAATGGTCATGAGATCGTAAATCTTTTTAATAAAATTAAAAAAATTAAATTGTCAGAAGATGCTAAAGAAATTTTAAATATTTTATTTTTGACAAATACTTATTATCCTAATAAAAATATGTCTACAGAAGAATTTCTAAAACTAAAATCTGATTGGTTGATTATAAATGATGATTTACAATTAATTGAAGAATATATAATTAAAAATCAAAGCGTAGATGGAAATGAAAAATTAATTAAATTACTAGTTGATCAATATTTATCCAATTCTAATATTGAAAAATCGTGTAAAATATTTTCAAAGATAAATAAAATTTTAATTGATGAATATCTATATAAATTTAATATTTATTGTTTAATTAACAACAATCAAAGAGAACAAGCTCAAGTATTATTTGAATTAAAAAAGGAGTTTGGTTTTGAAGATACTTTTTTTGAAAAAAAATATAATTATTTAATGAAGTATACAACAGAAATTGATCAAGATATCTCTGAAAGATCAATTTTAGATTTTCATTTGTCCCACCGGACAAATCCAAATTTTGAATTTGAGCCTAACGATACTACATCAAAAAGTATTTGGAATTATCTTTCTACTTCAAATTTATTAGATAGTATTCAAAATGTTGATTTAAAAGATGCAAATAAAATTTCTTTAATTGAGAAAGCTACCCATCAAGGTAATTATTCAGAAAAAGACTTATTTGATCTTTATAAAAGATTTCAATTTAATATAAATCAACTTTTAACAATTAAAGACTCATACAAACTTTTATCTAATATAGAAGCTAGAGCATTAATTTATCAAGGAATTTTAATTACAAGCGAAACTAAAAAAAAAATAGAATTAATAAAAATTTTAAAAGACTCATTTATAAAAGAAAATATTTCTAATGCTTTTAACTTCGAATTAATCAAGATTTTAAAAAGCATGAATATGGACGATATCTCTTCTGATTACACAAGTTTTTATAGTAGTTTTATTATAAAAGAAGAAGAAAATATAAAAAAAATAAAAATTAATAACAAGATTATACATCAATCTAAATTAATAAATTATTTTAAAAAAGATACTGGTAAGAAAAATATTAAAAAAGATTTAATAGATGTGTTAAAAAAGATAAAAAAAGACAAAAATTATTTTGTTTCAACGAAAGACCTAATTTTATTGGAGTCTTTAAAATCTGATGGAATTGTAATTCCAAAAAAGTATAAAGATCTTTATGAAGTAGATGACTCGAACATGCCAATAGATATTCAAGTTTTAATAAATAATGATGAAATGGGCTTGGTTTTACTAAGACTCATTGAAGTAATAGGCCCAGATCAGTTAAAAAATATAGAGCCACAATCATTATATTTTATTATAAATGCCCTAAATCAGCTTAATATTGATCCTTTAAGAAATAAAATACTTTTAAAAATTCTTCCTTTAAAAATATAAAAATTATAATAAAATAATCAAAAATTATGTCAGTTAAAACAATTTTAACAGAACCAAATATATTATTGCGGCAAGTTTCTGAGTCAGTTGAAAAAGTTGGTGATGAAGAGAGAAAGTTAATGGATGATATGCTTGATACCATGTATGCAGCACCTGGAATTGGCCTCGCAGCAATTCAAATTGGAATTCCGAAAAGAATTATTGTTATGGATACAAGTAGGGACAAAAATATTAAAGAACCAATGTATTTAGTTAATCCAGTAATTAAAAATAAGAATTCTGAAAAAACAACATATGAAGAAGGATGTCTATCAGTTCCTGATCAATTTGCAGAAATAGAGCGTCCAAATATGTGTGAAGTAGCATATTTAGATTATCTAGGAAATAAACAATTGTTAAAGGCCAATGGATTATTAGCAACATGCATACAACATGAAATAGACCACTTAGAGGGCATTTTATTTATTGATTATTTGTCTAAATTAAAAAAATCAATGATTATTAAAAAACTTTCTAAAACTAAGTATAATAGAATAGTTGTTTAGCAAATGTTAAAAAAAATTGTCTTTATGGGTACACCTTTTTTTGCTGTACCAATATTAAAGTCATTATATCAAAATGGATATCCTATATCTGTGGTTTATACACAGCCTCCAAAAAAATCTCAAAGAGGTCAAAGAATTAATAAATCACCTATCCAAGGAATCTCAGAGACATTAAACATAGAGTATAGAGCGCCCGATTCTTTAAAAAATAATAAAGAAGAATATGAATATTTAAAAAATTTAGATCCCGATATAGCAATTGTGGTAGCTTATGGTCAAATTATTCCAAAAGAATTTTTAAGTTTAACTAAAAAAGGATTTATTAATATTCATGCATCACTTCTTCCAAAATGGAGGGGGGCCGCACCAATCCAAAGATCAATTATGAATTTAGAAAAAGAAACTGGGGTTAGTGTTATGAAAATAGGAGAAAAACTAGACACAGGACCCGTATGCAATTCCTATAAAATAGAAATTGCAGATAATGATAATGCAGAAACAATTTCAGAAAAACTTTCTTTATTAGCAGCGAAAAAAATATTGGATAATATTGATGATATACTAGAGGATAAAATAGAATTTAAAGAACAAAACCATAGTGAGGCAACATATGCATTTAAAATTGATAAATCTGAAAGTCAAATAAAATGGGACGACTCTGCAGAGAATATTATTGGTAAAATAAATGGATTATATCCAAATCCTGGAGCGTTCTTTATCTACAAAGGGGAGAGATATAAGATTTTAAAAGCTGAATTAGCACTTGGCGTTGGAAAAATTGGTGATGTATTAGATGATTATTTGCAGATTAGTTGTGGTAATAAAAAATCAATTAAAGTCATATATATACAAAGACAAGGAAAAAGAACTCAAAATATTAATGAATTTATAGTTGGTTCCCAAATGAAAAAAGGAACAAATTTAAATAATGTATAGGTATCAAATTTTAATTGAATATGTTGGAACAGATTTTATTGGTTGGCAAATTCAATCTAAAGGTAGATCTATTCAAAAATTAATTCAGACTAAAATTTCTAAAATTTTAAAGGCAAAAATAAAAATTATTGGTTCTGGGCGAACAGATTCTGGTGTTCACGCCATTGAGCAATCTGCTCACTTTGATTGTAAAAAGAAAATTGAAAATTTAGATAAATTCTTAAATTCAATAAATTATTTTTTAAATATTAAATTAATTTCAATTATAAATATAAAAAAAAGAAATTTAAATTTCCATGCTAGATTTTCTGCAAAAGAAAGAATTTATAGATACATTATTTTTAATAGAGTTAGTACTCCTTCAATTGAAAAAAATAAGGGGTGGCATATTAAAAAAAAATTAGATTTAAAGGTAATGAAAAAAGGAGCGAAAAAACTTTTAGGGACTAATGACTTTTCAACATTTCGAGCATCTAGTTGCACTGCTAAAAGTCCAATTAAGACAATGAAATTAGTTAAAATAAATAAAAATAAAAATAAAATAGAAATTAAATTTAAATCTCAATCTTTTTTACAACAACAAGTAAGATCTATGGTTGGATGTCTAAAATATCTAGCAGAAGGAAAATGGAATTTAAATAAGTTTGAAAAAGTTTTTAAATCAAAAAAAAGAATTTATTGTGCCCCTCCAGCACCAGCACACGGTTTGTTTTTGGAAAAAGTTATCTATTAATTCTATTAGTTTTTTTTAGACTCATACTAAATTTTTTATTAATTCGCCATCTTGATTCTGCTCGGACTATATAGCCGCAGCAGTTCTTAGAGCTACATTTACATCTAAATTGTTTAAAGTTTTCATCATAGCCAAAACCATAATCACAAGTCAGTTCTTCACCTTTTTTAATATCCTTTATAGCAATGACCCATAGTTTTAAACCTGTTCCATTGTAATCACAGTTGTTTGAACATGAATGATTGATTAAACGGGCTGTATTCCAAGAAACATCACCATCAAGATCATATTTATTATTTAAATTAAATAAATAAATAGGTTTAGAGTTATCAAATTTTTCAGATTCTTCAGTTTGCTTTTTTGTTATAATTTTTCCAACATAATCAATAATTCTTGCACCTTCTTTAATATCTTTAGTGGCATAAAGACCACGACCTTTTCTATCAATATTAGATTTTTTAATTCCATAGAGTTTCATTACTAGTTCTTTAATGAATATTTAAAAATTTTCAATTAAATTCTAAGAGAGCATTAACATGCATCTCAGTACTTTCTTGAAGAGCCTTAAGGTCATAGCCACCTTCTAAAATAGAAACAATTTTCCCATGGCAGTATAATTTAGATAATTCTAGGGTTCTTTTAGTAAGCTCGTAGAAATCTTCAGACTGCAATTGAAACTGAGCCAATGGATCGTCTTTATGGGCATCAAAACCAGCAGATAGCAATATAAATTCTGGTTTAAATTCTTTTATTTTTTTTAGAACAAATTCATATGCATTAAGATATTCGTCAGAATTAGTGCCTGCAGGTAATGGGATATTAAATATGTTATTATATTTCCCTTTCTCTTTTTCAGTTCCAGTTCCAGGATAATAAGGAAATTGATGAGTTGAAATATATAATACTTTTTCATTATCATAGAAAATATCTTGAGTTCCATTTCCGTGATGAACATCAAAATCAATAATAGCTACCTTTTTTAATTTATATTTTTTTAATAAATAATGAGCTCCAACAGCCACATTATTATAAATACAAAAACCCATAGCTTTACTTTTTTCAGCATGATGTCCTGGAGGTCTAACAGCACAAAAAGCATTTTTAAATTCGTTATTTTGAACACCATCAATAGCTGTAATGATTGATCCAACAGCATCAGAGGTTGCTTCTTTGCTCCCCGGAGAAATAATCGTATCACCATCTAAAAAAGACAAACCTTGTTCTGGAAAAGATTTTTCAACAAAATTTATATAGTCAGAATTATGAGTGATCTCTAAAAGAGATTTATCAAATTTTGCTGGCTTCTTCCAAACAAGATTTTTATTATCTAATTTTTTGAAATTATCTATAACAACTGTAACCCTGTCTATTTTTTCTGGATGCCCGGCACCTGTATTATGATTTTGATAAGTATCAGAGGTTATTAAACCAGTTTTCATTTAAGGTAGGTATTCTTGATAAACAGTTTTACGTTCTGTTTTTTCGTTCCTTTAGTTCTGTCTAAAAATTCATTACGTTTTTTTCTATTTTTTAAAAGATAAAAACAAACTGTATCTTTAGAGTGATAAATTGCTTTTAATTTATCATCAACATCACATAACTCTTTGTGAATCTCTGCTTTAATACAAATCATTAAAAATAATTTTTAAGAATTTCTGAATATATTTTTGTCAATTTTTTTAAATCCGAAATAGATACTGCTTCATCCACTTTATGCATAGTTTTACCAACCAACCCAAACTCTAAGCAGGGAGCGATTTTTCTAATAAATCTAGCATCTGATGTTCCACCTGTTGTAGATAGTGTAGGTTTAATTTTTGTGATTTTTTTTATAATATTTTGAATCATGTAAGTTGTTTTATTAGGTTTAGTTAAAAAGGCCTCACCTGACACACGATATTCTATTTTAAAATTAGATTTACTTTTTTTAGTAATTTTTTTAAAAATTTTATTTAATTTAATTTTTAAGTTAGAAGATGAATACTTATTATTAAATCTGATATTAAAGGTAGCATTTGCAACTCCTGGAATAACATTGTCAGCAGTATTATCTATGCTGATTTTGATAACCTCTAAATTAGTTGGTTGAAAATCTTTTGTTCTTTTATCAAATTTAATTTCTTTTAATTCTTTCAAAATTTTTATAATTATATTTGATGAATTGTTTGCAAGATGTGGGTAGGCAACATGACCCTGAGTTCCAATAACCGTTAATTCACCGGTTATGCTTCCTCTTCTTCCAATTTTAATCATTTCGCCAAGTTTATTGGGATTTGTTGGTTCTCCAACTAAACAAAAATCTATTTTTTCTTTTTTCTTTTTTAGATAATCAACTACTTTTTTAGTGCCATTTATTGCAACACCTTCTTCATCACCTGTAATTAGCAAACTAATTGAGCCATTAATTTTTTTATATATTGATATATAGTTGCTTACTGCCACCACCCAACTTGCAATAGCACTTTTCATATCATTAGCACCTCTTCCAATAAGATGATTTTTTTTAATAGAAGGACAGAAAGGTTTAACTGTCCAATCTTTTAAATTTCCAGGAGGTACCACATCTAAATGTCCAGCAAACATAAAATTTGGTTGAGAATTTCCCAATCTTGCATATAAGTTTTTAACAGGCTTAGAATTTTTATCTTTAAATTCTAAAATTTTACATTTGAAACCAAGAGTAGTTAATTTTTTTGCTAAAAACTTCATTACACCAGCATCAACAGGTGTAATACTTGGAAATCTAATTAGCTCTTTTGCTAATGTAATTTCATTATAAATTGGCATTTTAATCTCTTAATAGATCGTTAAGTGAAGTCTTAGACCTAGTTTTTTCATCAACTTTTTTGATTATGACAGCACAATATAAGGCTGGTCCTTTTCCATCTTTACTTGGTAGGCTTCCTGGTACTATTACAGAGTAAGGTGGAATTTTACCAAAAATAACTTCTCCAGTTTCTCTATCTACAATCTTAGTTGACTGACCAATAAAAACTCCCATTGACAAAACAGATCCTTCTCCAACGATAACTCCTTCAACTATTTCTGAACGTGCACCAATAAAACAATTATCCTCAATAATTGTAGGATTTGCTTGCATTGGTTCTAATACTCCTCCAATACCAGCACCGCCTGAGATATGACAATTCTTTCCTATTTGTGCACAAGAACCAACAGACGCCCATGTATCCACCATAGTTCCTTCATCTACATAAGCTCCAACATTTACAAATGATGGCATTAGTACAACATTTTTAGCAATATAAGATCCATGTCTTACAACTCCATTAGGCACCATTCTAAAACCAGCCTTTTGATGTTCTTCTCTTCCCCATCCCGCAGTTTTTCCTCTAACCTTGTCCCACCATGTTGCATAAGGTCCAGTAAGAGTTTGCATTTCGTTTGTTTTAAAACTTAAAAGTATTGCTTTTTTAATCCATTGGTGAACTATCCACTCATTATTTTTTTTTTCAGCAACTCTTATTTTCCCTTTATCAACCATTTCAATAGTTTGTTTGATAGCATCGAGTATTGATTGATCCGACTTAGAATTTATTTTTTCTTTATTATCCCAGGCTGTATTTATAATTTTTTCAAATTCTTTCATAAATATTATGCTACTTTTAATATATTAATTTTTTGGAGAAAAGAAGGCAAGTTCTTAATCTTATAATCAATATATGGCTTATCAGCATCTTTTTTGGCAAAAGCTTCATCGTTTTCAAGCCAACATGTTTTCATTCCTAAATTTTTAGCTTGTTCTAAATTATGAGCAATATCCTCAATTAATATTGATTGTTTGGGATTAAGATTAAATTTTTTAATTATTTTTTGATAAGGATCAATATGAGGTTTAGGAACAAAATTTGCATCAACTATGTCAAACACTCCATCAAATAAATCATCTATACCTAATTGTTTAGTCACATTTTCTACATGAGCATGTGAGCCATTAGTAAAAATATATTTTTTTTCTTTAATTTTGGTCAGTTCTTCCCTTAATAATAGATCTTTAGGTAACCAGCTAATGTCTATATCATGGACAAATTCAAGAAATTCATGTGGATCTATACCATCATGCTTCATTAACCCTGATAAAGTTGTTCCAGACTCATAAAAATATTTTTTTTGAATTTCTTTAGCTTTAATCAAATCTACGTTCATTTTTTTTGATATAAAGGTACTCATTTTTTTATCTACTTCAGAAAATACTTTAGTTTGTCCGCTATAAAGTGTGTTGTCTAAATCAAATATCCAGTTTTTAATATCTAGTAAGTTTTTCATTTTCTAATTAATGTTCCAGAACCTTTATCGGAAAGTAATTCAAAAAGGATAGAGTGATTTTTTCTTCCATCAATAATACATACTGCTTTAACACCATTCTTTGCAACATCTAAGCAGTTGTTAATTTTTGGTATCATTCCACCCAATATAATACCATCACTAATCATTTTCAGAGTCTGTTCTGAATTAATTTCAGTAAGTAATTTTTTATCTTTATCTAGAACACCCTCAACATCACTAAGAATTAATAATCGCCTAGCTTTAAGTTCTTTAGCTATTGCACCAGCTACGCTGTCAGCATTTATATTAAAAGTTTGATTATTTTTATCTAATCCCAATGATGCAATAACTGGAACTCCATTATCTTTTATTATTTCTATTAAAAGTTTTGTTTTAATATTAGTAGGTGTCCCAACAAAACCCAATATATCATTTTCTTGCTCTACAGTTATTACGTTTTTTTCTTTTGATGTAATTTCTTTTGCTTCACAAGATTGTTTTTTTAAAGCACTTACAATCTCTGTATTAAATTCTACAAGTACATCTTCTACAATATTTATAGTTTTATCGTCAGTAACTCTTAAACCATTCACAAAATTACTTGTAATATTTAAATCATTTAACTTTGCTGAAATTTTTGACCCACCACCATGAATTAATAGAATAAATAAACCTAATTTTTTTAAAATAGCAATGTCTTGAATTAAATTATGAAATAAACCTTTATTAGAGAGCACTGATCCTCCCATTTTAATTACAATAAAATCTTCATTATATTTTTCTAAATATTTTTCAGTTTCTTCAGGAGTTGGGCCATCTTTAGGTAAGATATTTATTAATTCTTCTTCTGTTAACAATGACATCTAAATTGTTTTGACAGTCATTTTTCTTTGTACAATATACTGTTGAATCATTGTGAAAATATTATTAAACGACCAATAAATCACTAAGCCAGATGGAAAGGGTGCAAGTATTACAGTTAGAAATACTGGAAAGAACATAAATATCTTAGCTTGTATGGGATCTGGTGGCGTTGGATTAAGCTTTTGTTGAACAAACATAGTGATACCCATAATGATTGGCCATGCACCTATTAATAAAAATGATGGTGGATCCCAAGGAACTAAGCCAAAAAGGTTAAACAATGAAGTTGGGTCTCTATCACTTAAGTCTTGTACCCAGCCATAAAACGGCATGTGTCTCATTTCAATAGTAACAAATAAAACTTTATATAAAGCAAAGAAAACTGGAATCTGTACTAGTATAGGCAGACAACCACTCATAGGATTAACTTTTTCTTTTTTATAAAGAGCCATCATCGCTTGCTGTAATTTCATTTTATCACCTTTATGAAGCTCTTTTAATCTAGCCATTTCTGGTGCTAAAAGTTTCATTTTTCCCATACTTTTAAAGCTGAAGTTAGCAAGTGGAAAGAAAGCTAATCTAATACAGACTGTTACAGCAATAATTGCTAAACCATAGTTGCCAAGCAATCTAAAGAAATAGTCTAATGCAAAGAATAAAGGCTTAGTTATAAAATACATAAAGCCCCAATCAATTGCTAAATCAAATTTATTAATTTTTAGATTCTCTGCATAACCGTCAATAACTCTTACTCTTTTAGCAGCAATTATAATTTTAATTTCTTCTTCAATAGAGCTATTTCCATTAACTTCGATACCTTTAGTAGATATATAGTTGGCCCTAAATTTATTCTTATAGTCAAAGGTTGTTTTAAATTCTTTACCTCTAGGTGGAATAACTGAGGTAACCCAAAATTTATCTGAAATAGCAACGAATCCTTCTTGTGCGGTTTGAGTAAACTTTTTTTCTTGAATATCGTCATAATCTTCTTCAATTAATTGATCATCAAGTACGGATAAAAATCCTTCATGTAAGATATAAAAACCGGATATTTCTGGTAGTTTATTTCTAATTATTTGACCATATGAGTAAAAATTATAAGATTTATCTGATGTATTAATTATTTTTTCTTTTATAGTAAACAGAAATTGATTATCTAAACTTATATGTTTTTCAAATGTAATACCTTGAGAGTTATTCCAGGTTAATTTTACAGGACTATTATTGGTTAATCTTTTATTTCCTGAAATTTTCCATACTGTAGATGCATCAGGTATATCTATATTTTTATTAGTACTTACAAATCCACTCTCAATTAAATAACCATCTTCAACATTTCTAGGGTTTAATAAAGTTACTTTATCATTACCATTAAGCTCAATATTATATTCTTTGAAAGTTAAATCATCTATTGCTGCACCCTTTAAAGAAATTGATCCAAGAATACTATTATTTTCAAATTGAACTCTATCATTTTCTTTTAAAGCATCTTTTCTTGAAAGTTTTGTAAAGTTTTCATTTTTATCTAAGCTAGGCGTATCAGTATTTGATTCAATTTTTTTTCTCTCTGATAAATTTTGTTTGATAACTTCAGGGTCTGGCTGAAAAAATAGAGAGTATAATATGATAACTGCTGCTGATAGTGATATTGCTGCTATTACGTTTTTACTATCCATTATTTTTTAACTTTTAGTTCTTTATTCACCGGATCAAACCCTTCACCACCACCCAATACTTTTATAGGGTGACAAGATAAAATTCTTTTTATGCTTTTGACAATTCCTTTAACTAGTCCATATTTTTTTAGACATTCAATCGTATACTCAGAACAAGTTGGAAGATATCTGCATGATGGAGTCAAGTATGGACTTATAACCATTTTATAAATTTTGATTATGTTAATTAAAATGTTTGATATAATTTTCATTACTTAATCTTTTTAAAATCTTGAAATAAACAATCTTTTATTATCGTATATTCATTGTTTAGCATAGTTATTTTAGCAATCACAAGATAAGAATAATTAAAGTTTATTGATTTTTTTTTTACAGCTTCATTCACAATATTTCTTAATCTTCTTTTAATCTTATTTCTCTTTACAGCACCACGAATCTGTTTTTTTTTAGTTACAAAGCTAATATTCAGTTTTTTATTATCTTTGTCTTCAAGCGAACCAAAAAATATTGTGATATATTTATTTGATAATTTTTTCTTTTTTAATAAATTTTTGAAATCTTCATTTTTAGAAAGAGCAACAATTTTGCTTTTCATTTAATTAGACTGATACAGTTAAAGACTTTCTTCCTTTTGCTCTTCTTCTAGCTAAGAGTTTAATTCCACCTTTAGTTTTCATCTTTGATCTAAAGCCATGTTTTCTAGCTCTTTTAATATTTGATGGTTGGTATGTTCTTTTCATAAACCTAGTCTAAAATTTTATTAAATTTCGATCTTTATAGTAATTATATGTATAAATAGCAAATAGAAGATTTTATAATACATCAATAAATTATGGAAAAAACAAAAAAAATTAAGATAACTTTAGGTTTATTTTATCTTATAGTTTTATCGTCGTTTTTATACTTTTTTTTATCAAAATTCACCCTTGATGAATTAACAAGCTTCGAGTTTATCAAAAATAATAGAGATTATTTCTTTGAACTAAAACAAGCTAATTTATTTATAATATCTTTAATATTTTTACTATCTACAATTACCTGGGTTGTTATGGCTGGATTTGCTTTGCCAGTAGCACTATTAGCAGGATTTATTTTTGGTAAGTGGCTAGGAATATTTCTTTTAGTGGTCGGCTTGACAATTGGTGCAACGCTTTTATATATTTTTGGAAATTATTTTTTAAAAGAAATTATTAAAGAAAAGTTTTTAGTAAGATTTAAAAATTTAGAAATAAAATTTAAAGAATCAGAATTTATTTATCTTATAATTTATAGACTTATAGGAGGAGTTCCTTTTGCACTTTCAAATATGTTGCCATGTATTTTTAATGTTAAAGTAGGTAATTTTTTTTGGGCAACCTTAATAGGAATTACACCACAATTATTTTTAATAGTCTCAATTGGAAGTGGACTTGAAAAAATTATTGAACAAAATTTAGAAGCACCAAGCATGATAGATTTAATATATTCACCAAGCATATATATTCCTATACTAGCTTTTGGAGGGTTGATTCTGATCACAATTGTAGCTAGAAAAATATTTTATAAAAATTAGTTTGGTGCCCCCACCAAGAATCGAACTTGAAACTTATCCTTACCATGGACACGTTATACCATTTAACTATAGGGGCTATTTTGGTATTTATTGAAGTATTTCTACAATAAATCATTTTTTTCAAAATATTGCCTTAATTTTTTTCATATAATGATTTATATCTAGCAAAGAAAAATTTTATGGGAATTCATTACGATTATAAATCTACAAAAGGTAACAAGCTGATGGAAAAGCAGGCTAAGAGAGAAAAAAAGCTTGCGGAAAAAAAAGCAAAACGTGAAGCCAAAGAGGGTCCAAAAACACAAGAGGAAACTGAAAAAGTTTTAGACGCATCAAAACCTATCACTTTAGATTTCTTAACTAATCCAAAAAATAATGAGTAATAAAGAGAAAAATGAAAGATTAAGTTTAGCACTTAAAAAAAATCTTAAAAAAAGAAAAATTTTTAAAAAAAAAATAAAAAGAACAGTAAATAATGTCAGTACTTTCCGATAAAACGATTAGAAAACTTGCTCTCGAGGAGGGCATGATTTTTCCATTTGTAGATAAACAGGTAAGAGACGGTAAAATTTCTTATGGACTTAGTTCATTTGGTTATGACGCAAGAGTAGCAGATGAATTTAAGATATTTCATAATGTAAACTCCTCTATTGTTGACCCAAAAAAATTTACCTCAGATAACTTTGTTACAAAAAAAAGTTCTGAATATATTATTATTCCTCCTAATTCTTTTGCCCTAGGAACCACTATAGAGGTTTTTAAAATACCAAGAAATATTATGTGTATTGTTGTTGGTAAAAGCACTTATGCAAGAACTGGAATTATAGTTAACGTGACTCCAATCGAGTCAGAATTTTATGGCACAGTAACTCTAGAATTCTCGAATACTACTCCACTTCCTGCAAAAATATACGCAAATGAAGGAGTTGCACAATTTCTATTTCTAAAGGGAGATCAATCACCAGAAACTTCATATGCTGATCGTAAGGGAAAATACATGGGTCAAACTGGAGTAACTTTACCAAAAATATAATCATGAAAAAATTGGAAGTCTTTGGAGTAGTAAAGCTCAAGGGACAAATTACAATTTCAGGATCTAAGAATGCATCTCTACCTATTTTAGCTGCAACTTTATTATCAAATAAAAAAATATCCTTAAATAATCTACCTAAAGTAAAAGACATTGAAACAATGATATCATTGTTAAAGTCTTTAGGCTCAATTGTAGAATATAATAAAAAAACAATAAATATTAAAAATAATAAACAAGTCAAAACATTTGCATCTTATAGTTTAGTTAAAACTATGAGAGCAGGGATATTAGTTTTGGGACCTTTGCTCGCAAAATTTGGTAAAGCAAAAGTGTCTCTACCAGGAGGCTGTGCAATTGGAACTAGACCTGTTGATATTCATTTAGAAGCTCTATCAAAACTTGGAGTAAAATATAAAATTATTCAAGGCTATGTTCACGCAAATGCTCCAAAGGGTTTAATTGGTGCAAACATTAAATTTCCAAAAATATCTGTAGGGGCTACAGAAAATTTAATTATTGCAGCATGTTTAGCTAAAGGAAAAACAATATTATCTAATTGTGCAATAGAACCTGAAATTAAAGATCTAGTTAATTTTTTAAAGAAGATGGGATGTAATATTAAATGGACAACAAAAAGAACAATTAAAATTAAAGGTGTAAATACAGTTAACGAATTAGATTATAAAGTAATGGCTGATAGGATTGAAGCAGGTACTTATTTAATAGCGGCAGCTTTAACTGAGGGTAATTTAAAGATTAGAGGAATTAATCCAAAAATTATTAATACTGAAATTAATATCTTAAAAAAAATTGGAGCAAAAATAACACAAAAGAAAAATGAAATTGTTATTCAAGGAAGTAAAAAAATTAAAAATATAAATATAAAAACAGCACCTTATCCAGGCTTTCCAACAGATTTACAAGCACAAATGATGGTCTTACTATGTAAAGCTAATAAAAAATCTTATATTAGAGAAGAAATATTTGAAAATAGATTTATGCACGTTGCAGAATTAAATCGAATGGGAGCAAAAATTTCGATAAAAGGAAATAAAGCGACAATCCAGGGAAATATTAAATTTAAAGCTGCTGAATTAATGGCAACTGATTTAAGAGCCTCTGTATCATTAATTTTAGCAGCTATAACATCAAAAGGTAAATCAATAATTAATAGAATTTATCATTTAGATAGAGGGTATGAAGATATTGAAAAAAAATTGAATAAAGTTGGAGCAAAAATTAAAAGAATAAATTAATTTATGAAAAAAAAGTACTTGGCTAAAATAATCGCTAAAGATAATGATGGGCTTCAAATAATATCAGCGTACTGTGCGGAAGCTAAAGTTAATGTTTCAGAAATAAAATATTTACCAAAGAGTAAGATTTTTTTATTATCTTTAGAAAGATATAATAAAGAAAATGACAATGAAGAAATTAAGTTAAATAGTGTCTGTAAATTTGAATTTGTAGATCATGTTAGATCTAAAAATATTAATCAAAATAATAAAGATTTAGTACTTGAATTGCTTACAATTGACCTTCTAAAAAATAATAAAAACTATGAGTTAAACTTAATTTTTTCAAATAATAGATATATAACATTATCAACAGAAATTATTGAAGTTACATTAGATGATCAAAATGAAAGTTTATAAATGATTAAAATTTTAGATAGTTCTAAAAAAAGTTTTATTTCATCACTTGACAAATTATTATTGAATAGAAAAAAAAATATTCAATTTAATAAATTTCCTGTCTCTAAAATTATCAGTGATGTAAAAAAAAATGGAGATAAAGCTATATTAAAATATGAAAAAAAATTTAGTAAAAATAACGTAATAATTCCAAATCCAAAAAAAATAAAAAAAATTATTTCATTGCTTGATCCAAAAATAAAACGGGCAATTGATCTTGCATTTAATAGAATTTATAAATTTCACTCATTACAAAAATTCAAAAATATTTCATACATGGATAAACTTAAAAATAAATTAGAATATAGGTTCATTCCAATAGATTCAGTGGCACTTTATGTTCCGGGTTCTACCGTATCCTACCCATCTAGTGTTTTGATGAACGCTGTTCCAGCATTAGTGGCAGGAGTGAAAAGAATAGTTATGATTAATCCGGGTAGAAATGGAAAACAGAATCCAGCAGTTCTGTATGCTGCAAAAAAATGTAAAGTTTCTGAAATTTATTCTATAGGTGGCCCAGCAGCTATTGCTGGAATAACATACGGTACAAAAAAAATAAAAAAAGTGGATAAAATTGTTGGTCCAGGGAATTCTTACGTTACTGCTGCTAAAAAAGAAGTGTTTGGAGACGTTGGAATAGAAGGAATGACAGCAGGACCATCTGAAGTTACAGTTGTTTGTGATAAATTTTCAAATTGCGAATGGATCGCTAGTGATCTAATTGCACAAGCAGAACACGATAGTCTTGCTCAATGTATTTTAATTTCTAAAGATAAAAATTTTATTAAAAAGGTAAAATCTTCTATATTGCTCCAATTAAAAAAATTACCCAGAGCAACAATAGCTAAAAAAAGTTTATTATTAAATGGTATATTAATTTATATTTCATCTAATAAAAAAATAATTGATGTAGTAAATAAAATTGCACCCGAACATTTAGAGCTAAATATAAAAGATTATAAGAAAATTATTAATAAGATTAAAAATGCTGGATCAATATGTCTAGGAAAGTATGCTGTAATGGCAATGACAGACTATAATGTAGGATCTAATCATGTATTACCAACCAATTCTTCAGCAAGATATTCAAGCGGCATCAGTGTTAATGAATTTTACAAAAGAATTTCTTTTATAACACTATCAAAAAAGGGTATTGAAACTCTTGGTCCTTCAGCTATAACTCTAGCAAATTTTGAAGGTTTAAAAGGGCACGCTAAATCTATTGAATTAAGAATTAGGAGAAAATAAATATGTCAAAACAAGATTTACTTGAATTTTCTGGAATTGTAATCGAAATGCTTCCGAATGCAATGTTCAGAGTAAAATTAGACAATGATCATATTGTGACAGCACACAGTGCTGGCAAAATTAGAAAAAATAGAATTAGAATACTTCAAGGAGATAAAGTCAAAGTTGAGGTCACACCTTATGATCTTACAAAAGGCAGAATAATTTTTAGAGGTTAAATAACTGCCTCGGTAGCTCAGGAGTAGAGCAGAGCCCTGAAAAGGCTTGTGTCGGAGGTGCGAATCCTTCCCGAGGCACCACATCTAATATATTCAATACTTAATAGATCTTGCAATAGATTATAAAATCTATTAATTTTTTATTAATAATAATTAACTTTAAATGCTTAAGATAAAAAAATATTTCTTTGGTAGTTAATTAATGCTGCAGTTAGAGCTTAACGTAAAAAATAATATAAAAAGAGAAAAATGAGCTTAAAAGGTAAAGTTAAATGGTTCAACGGTAAAAAAGGTTATGGTTTTATTGAACGTGAAGATAAAGAAAAAGATATTTTTGTTCATGCATCTGCTGTAAGAGAATCAGGTTTAAAATTTCTTAATGAAGGTGATGAATTAACGTTTGAAGTTGTCGAAGGAGAAAAAGGTCTTTCAGCAGCAAAGCTTCAAAAAATCTCTTAATTCAAATTTATATAAATTATATAGGAATTTTTTCATAATTATATTTTTTTCATTTTTGTATGAAGATTTGGCTTGCATAAAAATATTTAGTAGTTAAAACATGGAAAATGATCAATAGAAATATTATAAACAGAAGAACACATAGAGCCAACTTCCATAGCCATTAGGCTATTTATTTATAATATAATTTTAAATCCACACAAAAATAATATAAACACAAGGAATGCCTGGGTGGTGTAACGGTTAGCACGAAAGTTTGTGGAACTTTAAGTTTGAGTTCGATTCTCAGCCCGGGTACCAAAAAATGAATAAAGAAAATAAATTAATACCTGGGTTACCCTCAGGTTTTGAAGATAGATGGAATAAGAAGTTAATTCTCAAAAAAAAGTTAATTAATATTATTGAGAATAATTTTATAAAGTTTGGTTTCGAACCACTTGAAACTCCATCATTTGAAATTAGTGAAAATATAGGATCATTTCTTGCAGATGATGATAGTAATACTATGTCTGATGTATTCTCATTTAAAGATGGTGAAAAAAATATTACGCTTAGATATGACTTATCAAGTCCACTAGCAAGATTCGTTGCACAAAATAATCAAGAATTAGCCCTACCCTACAAGAGATATGCAATACAAAATGTATTTAGAAATGAAAAAGCAGGAAATGCACGTTACAGAGAATTTACTCAAGCAGATTGTGATATTGTAGGAAATGTTAATCCTGCACAAGCAAATGCTGAACTATGTAATTTAATTGCAAGCACACTACTTGCTTGTGGATTAAATAAAGATCAGTTCGTTGTTAACATTAGTAATAGAAAAATTGTTCAAGGTTTAATTGAAGAACTTAAAATTTCAGAAGAAAAACAAATAAAAGTTATGCGAGCTATTGATAAATTAGATAAGCCAGGCTTTGGATTAAAAGGTGTTGAGGATTTATTAAAAAAAGAAAGAGTTGATATTAGTGGGGCCATTACGAAAGGAGCAGATTTAACTAATGATGAAGCTTCACAAATTATTAACTTTTTAAAAGTAAAAGATTTAAAAGAATTAAAAGACAATTTAAAAAGTCCATTATCTCAGGAAGGAATTAAAGAATTAGAAGATTTATTAGAGGTTGTGAGTTATGGTGATTATCTAGATCAAATTAAAACCAACTTCACGATAGTTAGAGGCCTAGCTTATTATGATGGGTTTTGTGTTGAAACAAATCTGAATTTCAAAGCAACAAATAATAAAGGCAAAGAAGTTGATATTGGAAGTATCTGCTCAGGTGGACAATACAATAAATTAATTTCTAGATTTAAAGGTGTTGATATTCCAGGTACTGGAATGAGTATTGGTGTTGACCGATTATTATTTGCAATGATGCAGCTTGACCAAATTAAAATTGATGAAAAAAAACCAGCCATTGTTTGTGTAATGGATGAAAAATATTTAAAAAATTATTATAAAATTTTAAAAGTTTTAAGAGATAATAATATTAACTCTGAGATATTTTTAGATAGTAAAAAAAATCTTGGCAAGCAGTTAACTTTTGCTAATAAGAAGAAATGTCCAGTTGCAATTATTTGTGGTGAAAATGAATTTAAAGATAATACGATTACTTTAAAAAACCTTTTAGGAGCTAAGGGTGAAAATAACCAAGTTACATTTTCAAAAGAAAAGTTAATTGATGAAATTAAAAAATTTATCTGAAAAAATCCTTAGATCTGTAAAATCTAAAGGGTTTAAATATATTGATTTACCTTCAGTAATTGAAGCAAACCACATTGTACAAAGATCTGGTGAAAGCTTTAGAAAATTTATTTTTTCTTTTATTGATCAAAATGGAAGTGAGCTTTGTCTTAGACCAGATCTAACTATTGCATCATGTTTGAGATACTTAGAGAACAATTTAAAAGGTAAAGAAAAAATATTTTATAGCGGTCAAGCTTATAGAAAATCTAATAATAAGAAAGATTCTATTATTAGAGACCAAGTTGGCTTTGAAATAATTGGATCTAAAGACGAAAAAAATGATGATAAAGAAATTATTAATACTGCTTTAAAATCTTTATCAAATTTGAATTATTCAACAGGAACTTTGAAGATTGGAAATGTTGAGATTTTTAACCTTCTTATATCCAAGCTTGATATTCCAAAGCGATGGAAACTAAGACTTTCAAGACACTTTTGGAGAGAGGATTATTTTAATGACTTATTAAAAAGACTAGAGTCGAACTCTGATGTGGATCCAACAATTGTAGAAGTTGATAAAAAAAGATTTTCAAAAATGTTAAAAGAGGATCAAAAAGTAATAGTTGCAGGACGATCAATTGAGGAAATATTAAAGAGATTTGATAATAAAATTAAAGACCCAAGAAGAGCAAGTAGAGGTAAAAATGTTTCAAAAATTATTAAAGAATTTTTAAAGATTAATTGTCCAATAAATCAAGCTGCTGAAAAACTTAATGCGTTCTTTAAAAAGAATAAAATTAATCTAGTTGTGGATCAAAAATATTTTCCAATATCATTAAATAAAACTCAAAAATTAAATGTACAATTTTCAGCCTCTTTTGGCCGTCAGTTAGAGTATTATACGGGTATGGTATTCAAAATTGATATCAAATCTAAATCTAAAAATATTAATATCATTAACGGTGGCCGCTATGACAAATTAATTTCAGATCTTGGATCAAAAAAACAAGTTCCAGCAGTTGGAGCTGCTTTAAATCTAAATTATTAATGATGAAAAATATAATTAATATTGGTATCCCCAGCAAAGGTCGGTTACGTGCGGATATTTTAAAAATATTTAAAAAGAATAAATTAAACTTAATCTCTGAAAGAGGTGAGAGAGATTTATTAGGATCTATTAAAAACTTACCTAATATTAAAATATTATATTTACATGCAAGAGAAATAGTAGAAAGACTTGGAGGTGGTTCTTTAGATATTGGTTTTTCGGGATATGATTTATTAAAAGAAAGTGAAATTAATATTCAAAATAAAATTAATGTAGTTAAGAAATATGGGTTCGGTAAAGCAACTTTAGTTGTGGCTATCCCTGATACTTGGATTGATGTTCAAACTGTTGCTGATTTAGAAGAAATTTCTTTTCAGTTTAAAGATAAAAAGAAGAAGCACTTGAGGGTGGGAACAAAGTATCCCAATCTTACAAGAGAATTTTTATTCTCAAAAGGAGTTACTCAGTTTAAATTAGTAAATAGCTTGGGTTCCACAGAAGTGATGCCATTCACTGGTAGTGCGGAAATTATAGTAGATATTACAAGTACAGGCGAAACTATTAATGCGAATAATCTTAGGATACTAAAAGATGGAGAGATTTTAAAATCAGAGGCTTGCATGATGAGTTCAAAGTCAGCTTCTAAAAACAAGCTGGTTAAAAAAGTAGTTAAGTTACTTTTTAAGTAAAGTATCTTTAACGTAAATTAGAATAATTTTAATAATATCAAGATTTCTCAATACAGCATAAATCGCAACAATAGCTCCAATAATAAAGAGTATTTTTAATATTAAGAATAATTCCATACGTTTATTTTTGAGTCTTTGTTTCTAACCAGTCTTGGTATCTTAATGAACCTCTAAATGCATCTGTGCGTCCTCTCCAATAAAACTTATTATTACCTTTAGATTTCTTTAAAGTATGCCATCATTTGTTTTTTGACCATAACCTTTAAAATTTTCTAGAATTATCTTATTGAAAAAAAGCTCAGGATTGGATCTTTTCTTCTTTGTAGTTAAATTTACTTTTTTTTTAGGCATATCAGTCTTTATTTAATTATAATGATATACGTAAGAATAGAGCTTTTCAATAATCTAGTATGTACTTGATTTCTAAATAACCACGTATATCTTAAGAATCATGGATAGCGTTTTATTAACATTATTGGTTTTACTGCTTGGAGCTACTTTGGGTATTCTATATCTAAATTTAAGATCTAAGCCTAAAGATGACAATGAAAATAAAGGAGCTGAAGAAATAGCTAATTTAAAAACAGAAATTACTTCATTAAAAGATACCTTAAATACTACTATTAATACTTCACTAGGTTCAATGTCGACTTCATTTACTGCTCTATCAACTGGGGTGACTAAAGATATGACAGAAGCCTTAACTAAAGTTGATGAAAAAGTAGGAAGCTTCAATAATCAAGTAGAATTATTAAATAAAAGCCAAGAGGGTATAACTAAAATTTTAGCGGGTGTTAAAAAATATGGAACTCTTGCAGAGTATAGTTTGGATGCACTAATCAAAGACTTATTACCTGCTTCACAGTTCATGACTAACGTTAAGATGAAAGAGGATACAAGCGAAAATGTTGAATTTGCAATTAGACTTCAAGGTGACGTAATGGTGCCCGTAGACTCGCATTTTCCAGTTGAAAAATTTAAAGCAATTACAGATGCATATGATGCAGATGATAAAAAAGCAGTTGTAGATGCTAGAACAAAACTAGCCACTGCATTTAAAGCTAAAGCTAAAAGTGTTAATGAAAAATATATTGTTCCACCAAAAACTACTGATTTTGGAATAGTTTATGCACCAACTGAAAGTTTGTATAAAGAATTAACTGAATACCAAGATCCTAGTACCAAAGAATTATTAACTCAAGAATTAATGAAAAAATATAAGATAGTAATCTGTGGCCCTAATACTCTTTCAGCTTACTTACAATCTTTACACATGGGCTTTCAATCATTAAAAGTTCAAAAAGGTGCGACAGAAATTTATGATCACTTAAAAACAATCAGCACAAGATTTTCAAAACATTTTGACAATATTCTTACCCTTAGAAAGAAATTAGAAGAAGCCATGGGTGTTGTGGATACTTTTGGAAAAGACGCAAGATCAATAACCAGAACATTAGAAAATATTAAAGATCCTGAACAAGTTGAAAAAGCAGCTCAAACAGAGAACGTAGAAAAATTTATTGATCACTCTAAACAAGCAAAAAATTAATTTCTTTTTTTCTTCATTTCCGATTATAACAAACTACATGAAGTGGAATAATAAATTTTCATATCCAAAATCTATGCGATCAATGGTTAGTGGTTCAAGAATGTATGCAGTTAATCAAGAAAAACTTCCATCAGTGACATCTATATTGCAAGCAACACAAAGTGAAGAAAAAAAAGCCTCACTTGCAAATTGGAGGACAAGAGTAGGAGCGACTGAGGCAAATAGAATTAAGAATGATGCTAGTTCCAGAGGAACTTCAATGCACAGCTTTTTAGAAAAATATTTATTAGGTCAGTTAAATTTAGAGTTATTAGAGGAGGAAGATAATAAATCTAAAAAAATGGCTGATGAAATTATTGAGCAAGGTATTAAAAATAAGTTATCTGAAATTTGGGGAACAGAAGCAACACTGTATTATCCTGGAAAATATGCGGGCACATGCGATGCGGTGGGTGTATATGAAGGGCAAGAAACCATTATAGATTTTAAACAATCAAACAAACCAAAAAAAGAAGAATGGATTGAGGATTATTATCTTCAATTAGGAGCTTATTCATTGGCTCATAACGTTGTCCATAATTCAAAAATAACTCAAGGAATTGTTTTACTTTGTACTGTAGATAACTTATTCCAAGACTTTAGAATTCAAGGCGTAAAATTAGAAGAATATCAAAATAAGTTTTTAGAAAAAGTTGAACAATTTTATCACCAAAGAAATATGAACTAATATGAATTTAGCAATATGGGATATAGAATCTAGCAGTGCGAATACTTCATGGGGGAGTATTATTGAAGTGGGTGGAGTTTTAGTTGACCCAAACTTTAAAGAATTAGATAGATTTAACTTTAGATGTAGGTTGCCTGAAGGTGAAGTTCCTCAAGCAATGGCTTTAATAGTTAACAAAACTAGTGTTGACCTATTAACCAAAGGAAATCTAAGTCATTACCAAATGTTAGGACAGTTAGAGGCAACATTTAAGAAATGGAGCCCAGCAATATTTCTTGGTTGGTCAAATATTGGGTTTGACGATGAAATGATAAGAAACGAATTCTTTAGAGGAATTAGATTTCCTTATATTACAAATGCTACCCCAAATAAAAGACATGATGGATTAAATATAGCAAGAGGTGCACATGCAGTAGATGAAAGTGTTTTAAAAACTGAAATAAACCTAAAAGGTAATGCTGTGATGAAACTAGAATCTCTAGCTAGAATGAATGGGTTTGAATCAAGTGGTGCACACTCAGCTTTATTTGATGCAGAATTAACAGTTAAAGTTTTAGGTTTAATTAAAAAAAATCAGCCGCAAACTTGGGATACATTTTTAAGAACAGCAAATAAAAATGATACTGAAACAATCTTTAAAACAGAGAAGATGTTTACTTTAGCGGAATATCATTTTGGTAAAAATTATAGATTTGTAGTTGCTCCACTTCACCCAAAACATTGTATTCATCCAATTTATCAATGGGGCCAAGCATTTGATCTTAAAATTGATCCAGTTCCATTATTTGATATGTCAGTTTCAGAACTTAAAAGCGCTATTAAAAAATTAAAATTTTTAAGAACTATACGTTCAAACAAAGCTCCAATAATCTTAGATGCAAGTTATGGATTACAAGTTGAACCTTATAGCAATCTTAATCCTAATTTAATTAAAGAACGAGCAAAGTTAGTAACTAGTAATGAACAGTTTTCACAAAATATTTTGACTGCATTAAGAGAAACTGCTGAAGAAAAAGCACAATTTGATTCACAAGTAGATCTACTTGCTGAAGAGACAATTTATAAAAAATTTACTCCTCAAAAAGACACAGCCTTATTTCCAAAGTGGCATGCTGCCTCTTGGAAAGATAAATTGATATTATTAGATAAATTTGAAGATGAAAGAATGGTAAGTTTTGGAAAAAAAATAATATATCAAGAATCTCCTGAAACTTTACCGGCAGATATGCTTAAAACTATTAAAAGAGGAATAGCTGAAAGAATATTGAGTGATGAAAAACAAAAATGGTGGACATGCAAAGAATTTTATTTTGAATGTGATAACCTAAGAGACAAATATGCTGATGAAAAAAATGAAGAAAAGCTTAAATTTTTAGATGAAATTAATGAATTTGTGGAAGGAATTCAGAAAAAGTATGAACAAGCATAATTTTTCTGTGAATTAATTAAAAAAAAGATTTTTTACACATTGAATAATAAGGTGAATCCAATATATAGGATCTATTATGGCAACAGTAAGTGTAACAGATGATAATTTTGATACAGAAGTTTTAAAATCTTCAAAACCAATTGTAGTTGATTTTTGGGCTGAATGGTGTGGACCATGTAAGCAAATAGGACCAACATTAGAAGAAATTTCTGATGAAATGAAAGATCAAGTAACAATTGCAAAACACAATATTGACAATGAGCCAAACACTCCAACCAAATATGGTGTTAGGGGAATTCCTACAATGTTATTGTTTAAGGATGGAGAATTAAAATCCACAAAAGTTGGTGCAATACCGAAGTCAGATATTGTTTCTTGGATTAAAGAAAATATTTAATTTAAGTTTAAAACTTCTCCTGCAAGATATAAGGATCCTGTAATTAGAATAATATCATTTTCTTTAAGGTTTATTGAAGATAAAGCTTCTTTAATTGAGTTTTTGTTCTGGATATTAGAAAAGTTTTTAATTTTTTCTTTAAGTTTATTTCCTTTAATAGCATTTGGCTGGTTTGGAATATTAATTGTTGTTAGAGTTTCAATATCTTTAAAATATTTAATATATTCGTTATGATTCTTATTAGCCATCATTCCTAAAATAATATGTTTTTTACAATGTAAACTTTGAAGATGATAGTTTAAGACCTTAGCGCCTAATGGATTGTGAGAACCATCTACAAATAATTTATTATTTTTAACTAAATCTTTTAGTTTTCCTGATTTTATTTCTTGAAGTCTTGCAACACTTTCAATTTTAGTGACCCCATTTTTTATATGATCTTCAGTAATTTTATAATCTGTTAATTGTCTAGCAGTTGCAATTGCAGTTGAGATGTTTTCTAATTGGAACTCACCTAGTAGATTAGGTTTTGGAAGCTTTATTCCACCAAATTCATCCTCAAAGTAAAAAAAATTATTTTCTTTAAATGTAAAACTGTAATCTTTATTAAAAATTATCTTTTTTGATTGATTTTTCTTTATTGTATTTTCAATATGTTTATTAATTTCATTTGAAGTTTGTTTCGCTACGATAATTTTTGAATTTAAGAGAGATGAAGTTTTTTCAAATATAATTTTTTTTACAGTATGCTCTTTATCTGGTAGCCAATCTAAATGGTCGTATCCAATTGCAGTGACAATGCTTGCTAAATTTTTGTTTAAGATATTAGTTGCATCGAATCTATGAAATAGACCAGACTCAATTAAGTTAATATTTTTAGGGTATTTTTTAGCATAATGGAAATAAGCAACAGTTAAAATTTCAAAAAAGGTAATTGGATCGTTATTATTAACTTCTTCTACTTCACTTAGTAAATTTGTTAATATATCATCGGTTAAGGGTTCGTTATTATAGACAAATCTTTCATTAATTTTTTGTATATGGGGGCTCGTGTAAATATTGCATTTATAATTAGCCTCTTTGAATATTGCATAGAGCGCTTGTATAGTTGAATATTTTCCATTCGTTCCAACAATGGAAATACAATTAATTTGATCTTGAGGATTTCCCAATTTCTGACAAAGATTTCTAGTTCGTTCTAAACTAAGGTCGATTTCTTTAGGATGCAGCTTTTGTAAGCGTTCTATTAGCTTCTGGAGTTTCATTTGTTTCAGATTTTATAGCAGAGTTTTTCTTTAACAGTATTGATAATATAGAACCAATTCTTTCTCTCAAATTTTTTCTTTCAACTATTAAATCTATAAAACCACTTTTTTCAACATATTCACTTTTTTGAAAGCCTTCAGGTAATTCTTCTTTGACAGTTCCCTGAATAACTCTAGCTCCTGCAAAAGCAACAAGGGCACCAGGCTCAGCAAAAGCAATATCACCAAGCATTGCATATGATGCAGTAATTCCACCAGCAGTTGGATCTGTTAAACAAACAAAATAAGGAAGATTATTTTTTTTAAGTTCATTTATTGCTAATGTTGTTCTTGTCATTTGGGATAGTGCAATTAAAGATTCAAACATTCTCATACCACCACCTGATGTAAAATTTATGAAAGGTTGGTTATTCTCTATTGCATGCTGAATTCCACAAAGTATTGCTTCACCTTCTGCAGCTCCAACTGAACCACCTATGAAAGTAAAATCTGAAGCACATGCTGTAATATTAATGTTATTAATTTTTGTATTAACTACCATGATACCACACTCCATTCCTGTTTTTTTTCTCGCATCTTTTAATCTTTCTTTATAAGATTTTGAGTCTGTCCAATTTAGAGGGTCATCTTGTGGAATTGGAGTCTTTAATATTTCATAGTTATTTTTTCCAAAAACAATATCAAATCGTTGTTTACAATTAATTCTGTGATGCTTGTTGCAAGAAGGACAAACCCATAAGTTTTCCTCTAATTCTTTTTTTAAAATTGGTCCTTTGCAACAAGAAGTCCAATCACTATTTTCAATTTCTTCTTTTGTGGGCCTTTGCTTTATTACAGTTTTTATTTTTTGACTTAAGTGAAATAGTTTTTTGGTTATCCAGTTCATATTATTTTATTTTTTAATCTTCTAACAATATTAGTTACATTTGTGACAGGATTTTGTCTTTTTTCAACTGATTTTGAAATTTCTCCACATAAAGCACTACCAACTACCAATCCATCAGCTTTTTTTAATGAACCAATGGTTTTTTCTGTAATACCAAAGCCAATTACAATATTTTTTTTTTTATTTAGGTTCTTTATCTTGTTGTAATTTTCAAGAATTTTTTTAGGAGAAACTTTTAATTTTCCACCTGTCGTTGACAACATACTTATATAGTAAACCATATCATGGGAATCTTGCATAATTTTTTTCATTCTATTTTTAGAAGTTGTAGGAGATATTAATTGAATAAAACTTATATTTTTTTTCTTACATTTTTTAGCAAAAATTTTGTTTTCTGGATAAGGCAAATCAATCACGATTAAACCATCAACACCTACTTTTTTACAAATATTTATAAAATTATTATCACCATATTGATAAATCATATTATAATAACCCATTAATATTACAGGCTTATCTGCTTTTAATTTTTTAAAATTTTTAACTATAGAAAATACGTCTTTTATTTTAATACCATTTTTTAGTGCTCGATAAGTACTAGATTGAATTTGGCCACCATCAGCAATTGGAGTATTGTGTGGAAAACCTATTTCACAAATATCAGCATAATTTGAAATTGATTTTAATATTTCTAGAGAGATTTTTTTATTATTATCACCTGCAACAGTATAAGTTAAAAGCGCAGGTCTATTCTCTTTTTTAGTTTTTTTAAAAGTTGAGTTAATTAAAGAAACTTTCATTTAATTTTTCTCAGCCTTGCTTTTAGAATATCTCTATCTTTTTTAGCATCCCCACATGAATTAACGATAACAATTGTATCTTTGCTTAATTTTGGTGCATTTTTAATTGCTTCCGCAAAGGCATGACATGGCTCTAAACTAGGATTTATTTTTTCAAGTTTTGTCACTAGCTTATAAGCATTTAAGGCTTCCTCGTCAGTTGCAGATGTATAACTCGCTCTTTTAGTATCCTTTAAGTAACAATGTATAGGAGAAACACCTGGGTAATCTAATCCAGCTGATATAGACTCAGTTTCACTAATTTGCCCTTCAGAGTTTTGACAAACATAAGCAGCCGCACCATGAAGAATTCCAAGTTTTGCATTATTTGTTAAAGGTGCAGCATGTAATTTTGAATTTTTAGGTCCACCTGCCTCAACTCCAATTAGTTTAATTTGTTTTTTATCATAGTCAATAAATTCACTCCAAAAACCATATGCTGAACTACCTCCACCAACACAGTTTATCAATTCTATTTTATTAGGAATTTTTTTAAATTCTGATTTAATTTGAACTTTTAATTCTCTTGAAATTTGAGCGGTACTCCATCCACATATTTTAACAAATATATTTGGACCAACTGTTGATCCTACACACATATGAGTTGTGTCGCAGTTTGAAACCCAATATCTCATACATTCACTTACAGCATCAACAAGCGTTTGGCTGCCAGAGTAAACAGGTATTATTTCTGCACCGTTTTTTCTCATAGCTTCACAATTAGGTTTTTGTCTTTTCATGTCTTTTATGCCCATGAATATTTTACATTTTAAACCAAATTTTTTAGCTGCCATACTAAGCATCTTTCCTGCATATCCTGCACCTGTATCACCTACGATATATTTTTTATTTGCTTTTTTTGCAATGAGACAATGAACTGTCGCATTATAAATTTTGTGTGCACCACCGTTAGCCTCAGATACCATTTTAGACCATATTTGAGCACCACCTAGATGATCTGATAGATTTTGAAGTTTTATAAGTGGAGTAGGTGAACCAACATAATTTTTAAAATAATAATTTCTTTGATTTAAAAACTTTTTATTATATCTAAGATTTTCGAATAGATCTGTTAAATCGTCAACAGGTTTTTTTAAAGTTTCTGGAATAAAGTTTCCACCAAATTTACCCCCCCAAAAACCATGTTTGTCATGTTGATCAATTAAGGGAATTTTTTTTTTAAGTTTCATCATTAATTTGTTTAATTTTGTTTAAAAAAATATTTACTTTTGAAATATCTTTTAATCCAGATGTTTCTAGACCTCCAGAAATATCTACAATATCTGCTATTTTTTTATAACTTTCAAGGTTGTCTTCAATTTGGATATTACCTGCTAACATTAATTCTTTATTTAGTTTTAAATCACTAATTAACTTATGATCAAAAGCTAAGCTTTTTTCATAACCCTTACTGTCAAATAAAATTATATCAGCAACATCTTTATAGTCTTGATGTTTTAAAACATCTTTTAGATTATTTACCGTAATCGCAATAATAATTTTTTTATTATATTTTTTTTTAATAGATTTGATTTCATTTGATGTACAATCATAAATTTGATAATAATCAAAAGGTAGTATTTTAATTTTTTCTAAAATATCTTTATTTGGTTTTACCAACACTGCAACATATTTAGAATTTTTTTTATTAATCTTTAAAAGTTTCTTAAGATTATTATACTCAACAAATCTTTTAGATTTGTGATAGTTAACTATAAAACCAATATATTGAGGAGGATAAGGGTGACTAGTTAAATACTCTAAAGTCTTTGAGTCTAAGATTCCACAAATTTTTGATTTCATCTATTCAATTGATGATAGTATATATTTTATATTTTTTTTTGGGTCTCCCTCAGTAATTGGTCGACCAATTATTAAACAATCACTGCCTGCTTTAATAGCGTCATTAGCATTCATAGTTCTTTTTTGATCATCTTTATTATCATTCATTCTAATTCCAGGTGTAAAACATTTTAAGTTAGGTGCAATTTTTTTAATCATTTTTATTTCTAAGGGGCTACAAATAACTCCGAATAAATTTGCATCAATCGCGATTTTAATTAGCCTTTCAACTTGATTTTCAACTTTATCTATAAATCCTAAACTAGATAAATCATTATCACTAAAACTTGTTAAAACTGAAACACCCAATAAATTTAAATTTATCTCCTTTGCTGCTTCATTTGCGCTCTTAAGAGCATCCAAACCATTAAGCAAATGCACAGTCGCATAAGTTACTTTTAACTTTTCTAATGATTTAATTGATTCAACAAGTGTATTTTTTATATCAAAAAACTTACCATCATAAAAAATAGGCTTGTTAAATTTTGAAAGCTCTCTTATCTCATCAGGACTTCTTTGAGTTATGAATTGTAGTCCAATTTTTATTCCAAAAATATCTCCATGAATTAAATCTAATAAGCTTAATATTTCTTTTTGGCTTGATACATCACAGGCTAAAAAAATATTTTTATTTTTCATTATTTAATTTTTTAAACAGTTCTTTCGACATTTTAAAGTGAATTGTTTTTTTTTCTGGAGTGGCTATTTTCTCTCCAGTTTTAGGGTTTCTTGATATTCTTGCTTTTTGTAAATGTGTCGACCATATTCCAAATCCTCTTAACTCAACTCTTTCACCTCTTTTTAGAGAATTTTTAATTTCATTTAAAAAAATATTTAAAAATTTTTCTAAATCTCTTTTTAAAAAATTTGGGTAGTTATCTGTGAGTTGTTTTAAAAGTTTTGATTTTACAATAGCCAATTTAGCTTATTCGTCTTTAGTTTTCTTTTCTTTTTTATCTAGCTGGTCAGATAGTGATGAAAAGGGTAGATTTTTTCCAGAAAGAGGAGAGCTAAATTTTGATACAGCTTCTTTATTCTGAAGTTCTTCAAGTAATTTTATGCTCAATGTGACTTTCCTTTTTTCTATATCTAGTTCAGCAATAGCAGCGTCTATTCTTTCACCCCCAACAAATCTTGTTGGTCTTGCATCAGCGGCGTTTATAGCAATTTTTGATTTTTTAATAAGAAACTCCATCTCACATCCTTCAGGTTTAACAATTAATCCTTTACTATCTGAGGAACATACTTTTACAGTAATAGTATTATTAATTTTTTTGTCTTTAAACCAATCGAAAGGATCTGGTTGAGATTGTTTTAACCCAACCCTTACTTTTTGTTGGTCTAATTTAATTTCTAGAACTTTAACTTTAATCTTATCACCCTTTTTATATTTTTTAAGTTCCGCTTCTCCGTTATTAGAATACGTAAGATCATTGCAGTGTAAAAATGCCTCTATATCTAAATCATCAATTTTTACATAAATTGCATACTCATTGATACTGCTAACAAGACCTTCAATTTCAGACCCTACAGGATACTTTTTTTCTAAAATTGAAAAAGGATTTTCCTGTGTTAACTTGTGCGATATAGCTACTCTTCTTTTTTCTTTATCTATTTCTGTTATAATACAATTTATTTCATCTCCCACATTAAACATTTTTTTTGCTGATGGATTTTTTTTAGACCAACTTAATTCACTTGAATGCAGCAATGTACTTAAACCTGGTTCTAATTCACAAAATGCACCAAAGTCCATTATTTTAACAACTTTAACTTTATATTTTTTATTTAATTCATAATTTGAAATATGTTCAAAAGGATCTGGTGATAGCTGCTTTATACTACAGCCAACTTGAAGTTTTTCTAAGTCTACACTAATTACTTTAAGATCATGTTTTTCACCTATATTAAATATTTCATCTGGATGATTAACTCTTGAATAAGAAATTTCTTGAAGATGAACAAGAACATCAAGTGTTCCATTTACATCAAAAAAGCAACCAAAGCTGCTATAACCTTTAACAGTGGCATCTTTAATAATATCTCCAACTTTAAATTTTTCTACTATAATTTTTTTATCTTCTTTCTTAAAAGAAGAAATTATTTCTCTACGTGATACACAAGCATTTCCACGAATTTTATCTAGTTTTATTAATTTAAACTTTTGTGGTTCGTGCATTAGGTGGGATATATCTTTTAAAGGTTTATCTGAAATTTGAGAACCAGGACAAAACATTAATGAGCCAGTATCAATGTGCTCAACAATTGCACCACCTTTACATTTTGAAGTAATCTTACCCATTACTGGCAGATCTTTTTCATAAGCTTCAACTAGTTTATCCCATCCCTTAATTTTTTGAGCTTTACTTGCAGAAACTAGCACTTCCCCATTTTTATCTTCAATTCTTTCAAGTAAAACTGAAATTTTTTCACCAACTTTTGCTTTTTCAAGTAAACCCATACTTTTTAATTCATTTATATCAAGAACAGGCTCACTTTTTAACCCTTCTATAAAAAGAAATACAAATTTATCTGTAACTTTATTAATTTTACCTTCTATGATTGATCCTTCTATAATTTTGTTTTTAGAAAATTGACTATTAAGTAGTTTTTCAAATTCTATTGATGCTGAAGTTTTTAATTCTTTATAAATTTCCATTAAGCTTTAATTTTTCTATCCATAATTTGCTTTATTTTTTTAAAGCAAGTTGTCTTACTTAATTTAGTTGTATTAATCAAGATAGAATCTTTAGTTTTTAATAATGGGCCATATTTCCTTTGTTTATCGGAATAATCTCTTGTTTTAAGAGATTTTAGCACTTCATTATAGGTTATTTTCTTGTTTAGGTTCTTATATTCTTTAAATCGTCTTTTTGCTCTAATTTTAACACTTGCTGTTATGAAAAATTTAAACATAGCATTTTTCATAATCACACTCGTAATATCTCTTCCGTCCAAAATGCTACCTGAATACTTTATAGGAGGGCTGTAAGCACATTTTTTTTGGAAATTATAAACAATTTTTCTAATTCTATTATCTTTAGCAATTATAGAGGCGGATACAGCTACATCATCTGTTAACAGCTTATTACTTTTTAAATACTTTATTTTTAAATTTTTTATCTTTTTTTTAATTAATGAATGTTTAAATTTTTTAGGATTATCGAGATTAAGTTTACCAATGTACCTGTATATTTTACCAGTATCTAGATAAAAAAGATTATAATGTTTTGCAATCAATTTAGCTTGAGTGCCTGCTCCCGCTGCAGCAGGAGAGTCTATTGCCACAGTTATTAATTTTTTTCTTTTTTTTTTCATCTTATTTTACCTCCTAAATTTTTAATTATTTTTAAAAAATTTGGAAATGAAGTATTAATTGAATCTGCGTCATTAATTTTCCAATTACCCCCAAAAGCAAGACCTGCAATTGTAGACATCATAAATATTCTATGGTCTTTTAAGTAGTTTTTTATTTTATACACTTTATTAAGTTTTAAATTAGGATTTCCAAAAATTTTAATAGAATGATTTGTTAATTCTGTTTTTATACCCATCATATTTAAAATTTTTGACCCCAATTTAAGTCTTGGACTTTCTTTTTGATTAAGCTCAGATAAATTTTTAAAAAAAGAAATACCTTTTGATTTAGCTGCAACTAAAAAAATTATCAAAAATTCATCTATAGCACTACTATTATATTTGGTTGGACATTTAATGGCTTTTAAATTTTTTGCAGATTTAACAGAAATGTCAGCAATTTTTTCACCTTTGTAATATTTAGTATTTTTAAAAGTAATTTTTGCACCCATTTTATTTAAAATACTTATGCACCCTGTTCTAGAAGGGTTTATATTTACATTTTTAATAGTTAATTTTGAATTTTTTGAAAGAAGAGTTAATACTAAAAAAAAAGCGCTACTACTTATATCTGATGGAATATTATAGTTAAAATTATCAATCTGATTTTTTTTTTTAACTTCAATTAAAGTTAAATTTTTTTTATTTTTTACTTTGATAGGAATTTTAAGATATTTAAATAAAATTTCAGTATGATTTCTTGATTTAAGGGCAATAATTTTAGTAGTCCCAGTGGCATTTAATGCAGCTAACATTATACAGCTTTTAATTTGAGCACTACCCTTTGTTTCATAATATTTTATAGCTTTTATTGACTCGCTTCCTTTAATATAAATTGGAAGAGTACTTTTATTTTTAGGATAAAAACTGGCACCAAATTTTTTTAAAGGGCGAATAACTCTTGAAAAGTCACGTTTTGATAGACTTCTGTCACCAATTAATTTTATTTTGAAAGGTGATCGAATTAACAAGGCTAATATAAGTCTACTTAATGTTCCACTATTACCTGCATTTAATGTTAAATTTTTTTTATAATTAAAGTTATTAATTCCTTTTCCAATAATTTCACAGTATTTTTTATTTAAATTAATTTTTATACCAAGTTTTTTAAGACATTTTAAAGTAAACAAAATATCTTCGGACATTAATAAGTTATAAGCTTTTGATCTTCCCTCAGCTTGAGAAGCCAATAGTGCCCATCTTATTGATAAGCTTTTATCACCGTCAACAGTTATGGTTTTGTTAAAATTTTTAATACTACTATTTATAGAAATAACTTTATTCATTTTATAAAGTTTCTTAATTAAATTTAAATGATTCACCAAAATAGTGTGATTTTGCTTCATCATTATTGATTAACTCAGATGGCGTGCCTTGTGCAATAATCTTGCAATTTGATAAAATTATTGCAACATCTACGCATGACAATAGGTCTCTAGCTTGATGGTCACAAATACATATCCCAATATTCCTTTCGGCTTGTAAGTTAACAATTAATTGTTGCAACATTTTTATTGTTAAAACATCAAGAGCAGCAAAGCATTCATCTAAAAGAAGAACTTTAGGATTCCCCAATAGAGCTAAGGCAATAACTAATTTTTTTTTTTGCCCACCCGAAAGAAATTTTGCTTTTACATTTGTAACAGCGTCTAATTCAAATTTTGAAATTAAATCATTAATTTTAAAAATTCTTCTGCTAGGATCTGTAATTAAGATTTCAGCAATTGCATTTAGATTTTCTATTAAAGTAAGGTCATGAAAATAACCACCATATTGTGGCACATATCCTATTTTAAATTTTGTTGTTCTTAAGTAGATAGGATAATTTGTTGCGTTAATATTATTAAAAAGTATTGAGCCACTGTCTGGTTTGGTTTGTCCAGTAATAAGATTAAAAATTGTAGATTTACCAACTCCGTTAGGACCTAGCATTCCAAGTATTTCACCCTCATTAATATTGAAACTAACATCTTCAAGTACTCTTCTTTTGCCAAATGATAAAGATATTTTTTTTAAAGATACAAGTGCTTTGCTCTTTTTAAAAGATTTTATTCTAAATTTTTTAATTATTGCCACTTTTATTTATTAATTATTTTTATTTTTTTATTTTTATCAATCATGAAAATTTTAGAGTTTTTTGTTATTAAGTCAATTTCTATTATGTCTGCTTCAAGTTTTACATTTGTGTTTTGATATATGACTTCTTCTGAAACTTTTGCAAAATTATTTACTATAGATATGGTCAATTTTTCACTAGTAATTATATTATCAAGATAAGTAATCACCACATTGTTTACAAAAGTAGTTTCATAATTTTCGTTATTATATATTGCGTATTTAGATGTTATAAATAATGGATCTTTATTTATCATGGTAATTTTAGCATTTACACCATTCATATTTATAATATTAATACCATCTAAATTTAATTCACTAGACTTGGAGGAAATTATATATTCGTTTCCTAAAATGTCTTTTGAAACATATTTTAGATTCTGAACTAAATTAGAACTTTCATCAATCCGTTCTAACTGCTTATCTTTGGAATCTATTACAGTTTCCTTTTGAGAATTGTTAATTTGGTTTATTTTAATGCTATCTTTGTTTTTGAAATAAGTTTTATATGTGTAAAGAATTAAAAAAATAACTAAGAAAACTAATGTTATTTGAATAGAAACTTTTTTCCACATTTAATATATGTTTGCTTCAAGAATATTATGAATATGTAGAATTCCAATTGTTTTGTTTTTTATATTTTTACTATTTACACATAGACAGGTAATTTTTTTATTATTCATCAAGTTTAATGCTTTTGCAGCTAGAATATCTTTGTTTATACTAATTGGATTTTTTGTCATTACTTCTTTAACTATTAAGCTTTGTAAATCTTTATTCTTTTCGTTAGCTCTTCTTATTTGTCCATCAGTAATTATTCCTGTAGTTTTTCCCGGCTTATTTTTTACAATTAAAACACCAAGTTTTTTATTTGTTATTATTTTAAGTGCGTCTTTCATTTTTTTATTTTCATTTATAAAAGGAATTTTATTACCAGTTATCATTAAGTCTTCCACAGTTTTAAGCTGGGCCCCAAGGTTTCCACTCGGATGAAGTCTCGAAAAATCGTATTTATTAAATTTTTTCTTATTTAAACTAGCTACTGCAAGTGCATCTCCTATTGCCAATTGAATACTTGTGCTTGCAGTGGGCACTATACCTAGACCTGCTTCTCTAACTTCTGGAATATACAATTTTATATCTGAAGCTTTGTATAGAGTTGAATTTTTTTTTGAAACAATTCCAATCAATTTTATTCTATTCCTATTTGCATATTGAATTATATTTTTTAATTCTTGTGTTTCACCTGAGTAACTAATTAAAATAAGAACATCTTTTTTTGAAATGCTTCCTAGATCTCCATGAGAACAGTCACTTGCTGAAAGAGCAAATGCAGGGCACCCAACAGATGAAAGTGTTGCAGCAATTTTTGATGCTATCAGTCCACTTTTACCAACTCCACATAATATAGTTTTAGATTGGCATTTTACTATTGCCTCTACTGCTTGATCAAAAGAATTATTTAATGAGTTTTTTAATTTTTTTAACGCCTCTATTTCAAGATCAATTACATTTTTTGCAATTTTTTTGTAGTTTTCTTTTTTCATTTAGTGAGACCAAATATCATCTTTAAACGAAGCTAGATCCAGATCAACTCTAGTTTGTAAAAATTTTAAACAATCTTTATATAAGTCTATTCTCTTTTCTCTAATGAGAATTTTATTAAGTTCATTATGAATTTTATGAAGATATATAACATCATTGGCACAATATTTTAATTGAGCAGTTGTAAGTTCACCACCAAAATCAGAACTTTGAAATTGTTTGCTAACATCAATATTGATGAATTCTTTTATTAGAGTTTTTAGTGAATGGCTGTCTGAATAAGATCTGGCTAACTTAGAAGCTATTTTAGTATCTAAAATATTTTTAACATCAACTTTTAAATAATATTTTATATGAGCCATATCGGCTCTCCCATAATGGAATATTTTAGTAATAGATTTATTTTCAAATAGTTTTACTAAGTTTGGAGCTTCAAATTTTTCTCTATCGAGCTGAATTATATGAGCATCAAGATTTCCAGATGAAATTTGAATTAAACAAAGAGGGTCCCTTTTTACATCAAGACCCATGAACTCACCATCTACTGCAACAATGTTGCCTAATTCAATATCTGCTGGTATATCAACTTTATGAAGCTTAATATCAATATTCATTTTTAATTATATATATATGAATCCAAAAAATTGTCTAATTTTTGGCGCCAGCGGTCAAATAGGTCGTCATTTAATCAGAAAGTTAACAAAAAATAATTATAAAGTCACAGCAGTCACAAGAAACCTCCATCAAAAGGGCTATATATTAAAAACGCAGGCATCAGCTGGTTGGATTGAATGTATAGAAGCAAATATTTTTGATGAAAAAAAATTAAGAGATTTAATCAGTAATGCAGATGTATGCATTAACATGATCGGTATATTATATGAAAAAGGTAATTTTAATACTTTTAAAAATATTCATTCAGACTTTCCATATTTATTATCAAAAATTTGTAAAGAGTTTAATATTAAACAATTTATTCAATTATCATCTCTCGGTATTGATAAAGCTAAAGACTCAAATTATGCAAAAAGCAAATTAGATGGTGAAATTAATATTAAAGATAATTTTCCAAATTCAGTTATTTTGAGACCATCGGTTGTTTATTCTGTAGATGATAATTTTACTACGAACTTAATGACGCTATTAAATAGAATGCCATTTTTTCCAATTTATTATAGTGGTAATACGAAATTTATGCCCATACATGTTTCGGATTTAATAGAAATTATTTATCAAATAATTGACAAAAAAATAAATTCAATGACAATTGAGTGTGTTGGAAATGAGGTTGTTACTTTTAAAGAAATTTTAAAAAGGCTATTAAAACTCATAGATAAAAAAAGAATTATTATTCCTTTGCCTTTGCTTTTTGCAAAATTGTCTGCTAAAATTTTACAAAAATTACCCAAGCCATTAATAACTGAAGATCAGTTAAGATTGCTTGCTTATGATAATATTTCCTCAGGTGATTACAAAACTAATTTTGATATTGGCATTCCAAGTAAATCAATATTTGATAAAGAAGTTGAAAAGTATTGTTACATGTGGAGGGAGGCTGGTCAGTTTTCTAAAATAGACATGTTAAGAACTAAAGTATAAATTTTTAAAATGATAATTAATTTAATTTATTTTTTAATATTTTTAATATTTATTTTTTTGATATCTTTGGCAATTAAAGCTATTAATAGAGGTATAAAAGCTAAAAAAAATATTAAAAATTTTCGAAAGAATAACTAAAAAAATTTTCAAAAACAAAATTCTTAAGCTGATTTAATTTTTTTTTCTATATATTGAGGAATTTCATCTTCTTTATCATCAGCTTCTTCTTTTTTATTTTTTGTTTGCTGAAATGCATAAAGCAAATGGAGTTTGCAATATGAAAAATCCTTTAAAGAAGATCTTCCGCAAAAATAAAAAGAACTTTCATCTGGATGACCGACAGGCCATTTGCATGAACTTTCATCTAGTTGTTCTAGACTTTTAGGGTTTTCAGGCTCAAAATCTTTTTCTATCAATAGTGATTTAAATTTACTTTTTCTTCCCTGTTTTTGAGTTTCATTTTCAACAGAATTTAATTTATTTTGGTTTTTAGAAAAGCTTCTTCCTTTAATCTTTGCTGACAAGTTAAGTCTATGTGCTTTACCAATAACTGCATTTCTACTTATTCCACCTATTATTTCTGCAATTTCGCTTGCTGTATTACCTTTTCCCCATAATTCTTTTAATTTTTCTACTTTTTTAGGATCTTTCCAGCTCATAATTTCTATATATAGTGTTTTTAACTAATTTATATCTATATACAGATACTCATAATAAATTAATTAATTCAAGTGAATTTATCGTTTTTTTCACAAAATTATAAAAAAAACGTTAAATATGTTTACTTATGGTTGAATTACAAAAAAAATACCAAATTGGTGTCCGTCATTTTGGTTTGATAAACTGGATTGGTTTTAAAAGTTTATGGCTTAAGGAGTGTAATAGATTTTTAGCAGTATGGCAGCAAACTTTATTATCACCTTTAGTTTCTAGCTTGCTATTTTTATCTGTCTTAACACTTGCTTTAGGAAATGAAAAAGGGAATGTGCTTGGTTATCCTTTTATTAGTTTTTTAGCACCCGGATTAATTGCAATGAGTATATTGACTCAATCATTTAGTCATTCGGTGTCATCTTTAATGATTGGAAAAATTCAAGGAAACATTGTTGACATGCTTTATGCGCCTTTATCCGCTTTAGAGGTGTCTATGGCCATAATATTGGCAGCAATAACTAGAAGCTTACTTATTGCAATAATTTCAATTTTAATATTTTCAATTATAATTGAAATACACATTTATAGTATAATTTATATTTTTATTTTTGCATTTTTAGGATCTTTTATTCTTGGTGCGTTAGGTTTTATTGCAGGCCTTTGGGCTGAAAAATTTGATCATACAGCCACAGTAACAAACTTTGTGATAACACCATTAAGTTTTCTTTCAGGAGTTTTTTACTCTATAGATAGACTGCCTCCTTTTTTCTTAACAATAAGTAGTTTTAATCCCTTTTTCTATGTGATAGATGGTTTTAGATACGGATTTTTAGGTGTGTCTGATGGATCGATAATTTTTGGAATAATATATTTAACAATACTAACTTTTATAACCGGCTTTATGGCTTTTTATCTTTATAAAAAAGGTTATAAAATTAAGTCATAAAATGAGCTCTTTAGCTAAAAATTATAATAGAAAAAAAATTTCATTTACAAAAGGTAATGGAAGTTTTCTTTATTCAACTAATGGAAAAAAATATTTAGATTTTGTTCAAGGTATAGCAGTTAATTCACTTGGTCATGCAAACCCACACTTAATAAAAGCTATAAACAAGCAAGCAAAAAAACTTTGGCATGTTTCAAATGCATTTATTATACCTGAAGGAGAAAAGTTAGCTAGAAGACTTACACAAAAAACTTTTGCTGATTCAGTAATATTTCAAAATAGTGGAGCAGAAGCAACCGAAGCAGCAATAAAGGTGGCTAGAAGATATTTCTATTCAGTGGGTCAACCTAAAAAAAATAGAATTCTTTGTGTAAAAAATTCTTTTCATGGAAGAACTTTAGCAACAATTTATGCTAGTGGATCAAAAAAAATGACAGAAGGATTTGGCCCAAAGGTTGATGGGTTTGATCACTTTCAATTTGGCGATCACAAGGCATTAAAAAAATCTATAACGAATAGGACGGCAGCCATTATGGTTGAAACTATTATGGGTGAGGGTGGAATTAAAGTTATTCCAGATTGGTGTCTAAAAGAAATGAGAAAAATTTGTAATCAAAGAAAGATCTTGCTAATTTTAGATGAAGTTCAGTGTGGAATAGGAAGATCTGGAAACTTTTTTGCATTTGAAAATTCAAAAATCAAACCTGATATTGTACCAATAGCAAAAGGAATTGGAGGAGGGTTCCCGCTGGGCGCAGTTTTAATGAATAAAAAAGTAGCTTCAGGAATGACAGCTGGAACACATGGTTCTACTTTTGGAGGTAATCCTTTAGCAATGTCAGTTGGAAATGCTGTGTTAGATCAAATATTTAAAAAAGGATTTCTTAAAAATGTTCAAATTTTATCAAAATATTTACACTCAGAATTAAATAAAATAAAAAAAGAATTTCCAAAAATAATTAAAGAAGTAAGAGGAGTCGGCTTTTTAATAGGGTTACAATTATTTACTGATCAAAAAAAATTTATTCAAAAATTAATGGATAACCATCTCTTAACAATTAGAGCTGCTGAGAATGTAGTAAGAATATTACCACCCCTTACTGTTAAAAAAAAAGAAATAGATTTATCTATTAAAATTATAAGAAAAGTTTGTAGTAACTATAAATAATAATGAAACATTTTATTAATCTTAAAGATATATCTTCAGCAGACCTAAGAAAAATAATTTTAGATGCAAAAAAAAGAAAAAAAAAAAGAAAAAACTATAATACATTAGACTTAGATAAAGATAATCCTCTAAAAGGAAAACTACTTGTTCAAATGTTTGAAAAAGCAAGCTTGAGAACAAGACTGAGCTTTTATCTTGCAATAAAACAATTAGGAGGTGGAACCACAACCCTTAGGGCCAATGAATTGCATCTGGGCAAAGGTGGAGAGAGTTTAGCTGATATTGCAAAAATCTTATCAACTTATGGAGATGGCTTTATGTTAAGAACCGATAGTGATGAAAAAATGGAGGAATTTAGTAAACATTTAACTATTCCAATTATTAATGGTCTAAGTCCATCATCACACCCCACTCAAGTTTTATCTGATATTTTTACTGTTGAGGAAATTAAAAAAAAACCTATTTCCAAATTAAATATTTGTTGGATAGGAGATTCTAATAACGTTCTTAATAGTTTAATTGCAGCATCAGTTAAATTTTCATTTAAATTAAATATTGCTTGTCCTAAAAATTATAAGCCAAAAAAATCTATATTAGATTGGGTTAAAAAAAATAAAAGAAAAATTAATATTTTTAATGATGCTAAAAAAGCTGTAAAGAATACTGATGTTATTTTTTCAGATAAAGTTTTTTCCTTAAATGATAAAATGAATAAGGCTAAAAAGATAAAAGATTTTAAGAATTTTAAAATTAATTCTAAATTGATGAGTCTTGCAAAAAAAGATGCAGTTTTCTTACATTGTCTACCAAGAGGTTCTGAAGTTACAGATGATGTTTTTTTGGGAAAACAGTCAAAAGTGTGGCAACAAGCTCTTAATAGAGTTTATGTTCAAAAAAGTATCTTATTATATTGTTTTGGAAAACTAAGGTAGTAGCTTAGGGTTATCATTATTTTTATTTAAATACATTATTACCGAAGCTCTATCCTTTTCTTTTTTTAATCCAGCATAAGCCATTTTTGTTCCCTTGATCCAAGTAGAAGGCTTAATTAAAAAACCATTCAGCTCTTCAAATGTCCATTCTCTACCATAGGACATTAAAGATTTAGAATATTTATAACCCGAAACACTTCCAGCAGTTCTTCCAACCACATTATAAAGAGCTGGACCAATTTTATTTTTACCGTTCATATTTATAGAATGACATGCGGAACATTTTTTAAAAACTTTTTTTCCCGTATCTAGATCTCCCATTGCCATAAGTGCTGTAATGTCAATTTTTTCAGATGTAGTAGATGTACTAGTTGTTGATTGTGCTACTACTTCCACTTTATATTCAGGATTTTTAGGTTTATTCACATGGAATAACCCATCTGAAACTTTATCTAGACCAACAACAATCGCTATAACCAGTATAATTGCAGCTATAATTTTATTTATTTCAAACGAATCCATTTATTTTTATTATTTACGACGTATAACATGATAATTTATAAAATACCTAATTTATAGAATATTATTTTGCGTCGGTTAGACGCATAAATCTGATAAGTTAAATTATGCCCATAACATTAATTTTGATCCCATCTAGAATGTCTGCAACTAGACTTCCAGGCAAACCTCTTTTAAAAATCAATAATTTATCAATTATTTCACACGTTGTTAATAAAGCAAAAAATACAGAATTAGGAAGAGTTGTTGTATGTACTGAAGATCAATCAATTTTAGATGATGTTATAAAAAATGGAGGAGAGGCAATACTAACAGGCAATCACCACAAGTCAGGAACAGATAGAATATTTGAAGGATATCAAAAATTAGATATTAAAGATGTTGATTATATTTTAAATGTACAAGGTGATGAGCCCTCAATAGATGAAAACGATATTATAAATTTAAATAATATGATGATTAAAACTAATTCAGATATTGGAACTTTAGGCACGGAAATTAAAGATAACAAGATGTTTACCAACGAAAATATTGTTAAAGTAGTAACCGAAGAAAAATTAAGCAGTAAAAATTCTTCTTTAGCAATATCATTTAAAAGAAATCATATTTTTAAAGAAGAGGATAATATTTATCACCACATAGGAGTATATGCCTATAATGTTAAGACCCTAAAAAAATTTGTAAATCTAAATCAAACTCAAAGTGAAATAGAAAATAGACTAGAACAACTTAGAGCATTAGATAATAATTTAAAAATTAATGTAACTTTAGCAAAATCATCACCGATTGGTGTTGACACAAAAGAAGATTATCTAGCCTTAAAAAAAAATATGGAATATAAATCTTAAAATGAAAATACTTTATCAAGGTTCGCCAGGAGCATATTCGCATTTAGCTGCACTAGAAGTTTATCCAGATGCTGAAATTATAGCCTGTAAAACTTTTGATGAATGTTTTTCTAGAGCACAAGAAGATGAAAAGTTAAAAATTATTATACCTGAGTCGAATAAAACAACAGGAAATATTGGAATTGAATATTTGATATTTAAATATCGTTTAAATATTTATGCAGAACATTTTCATAAAATTGAACATAATTTGTTAGGTCTGCCAGGAACTAAAATAACAGATATTACAAATGTATTATCACATGCTCAAGGATTATATCAATGCTCAAATTTTATTAAAAAAAATAATCTTATAGAAAATGTAGGAACAGATACAGCTGGATCAGCAAAAATAATTGCAAAAAATAAAAAAATATCAGATGCTGCAATTGCCTCAAAATTAAGTGCAAAAATTTATAAATTAGATATTGTTGTCTCCAACATTGAAAATGAAAAAGGAAATACAACTAGATTTTTAATTATGGGCAAATCTATTCACCAACCAGAATTAGAGAAAAAAAAATATATTACTTCTTTTTTATTTAAATTAAAAAGTAAGCCAGCTGCATTGTACCAATCACTTGGAGGCTTTGCTATTAATGGGATCAATTTGAGTAGACTTCAAAGTTATCCTGAAGCAAATTCGTTTACTTCTCATTTTTTTCTTTGCGATTTAGAAGGGCATATTGAAGATCAAAAAGTTCAAAAATCTCTAGAAGAATTAGGATTACATTGTGAAGATTTTCACGTCTTAGGTGTTTTTCAGGCAGATCAATTTCGAGAAAAATAATTTTTAAACTTTTATTGTAGTTTAGAAAACATAACTGCTATAATAGTTTTTGGAGACTAGAGGTGAATGCTGCTTGAACCCGACCAGATCCTAACGGAAGCAATCGTAGAGACGGTTATTCAGGTTCTAGTCTCCTTTATAAAATGACAAATAAATCAAAAGTTTTAGCTTTAAAATATAGACCTCAATTATTTGAAGATCTTATAGGGCAAGATATTATTGCTGACACAATTTTTAATTCTATAAAGGAAAACAAAGTACCAAATGCTTATCTTTTTACAGGAATTAGAGGCGTAGGAAAAACAACAACAGCCAGAATAATAGCTAAATCTCTTAACTGTTTAAATGGCGTAGAAAAAATTTGTAAAGAAAAATTATGTGAAAATTGCAATGCAATAACAAATTCAAATCACATTGATGTTTTAGAGATGGATGCAGCAAGCAAAACAGGTGTAGACGATGTAAGAGATTTAATTGAATTTTCTAGATACGGTCCAACTACTGCAAAGTATAAGATATTCATTATAGACGAAGTACATATGTTGAGTAAACAGGCATTTAATGCATTACTTAAAACTCTAGAAGAGCCTCCTGAATATTTAAAATTTATTTTTGCAACCACTGAAATAAAAAAAATTCCAATTACTGTTGTTTCAAGATGTCAAAGGTTTGATTTATCAAGAGTAAAATCAGATGAGCTATTAGAATTTATTAAAAGAGTTAAAGATAAAGAAAAAGGAAAAGTTTCAGATGAAGCCTTAAAGCTTATTGTTAAAATTTCAGAAGGCTCTGTAAGAGATGCTTTATCACTTTTAGATAGAGCATTGGTAAGTTTAAATACTGGAAAGGAGCTTGATTTATTAAGCGCCCAAAAAATATTTGGATATTTTGATAAATCTCAATTAATAAATTTATTTAAACTTATATTTCAAGGAGAAGAAAAAAAAGTTTTAAATATGTATAGATCAATTTATGATCAAGGTATTGAACCAAAAATATTTTTAAATGATTTTTTAGAAATTTTGTATTATTTTAAAAATATTGAATCTTTAAAAATTAATGGAACAAACTTTTCTTTAAATGATGAAGAGTTTAATACAATTAAGGAAATTTCTAAAAATATATCTACTAAGACATTAATTTTATTTTGGCAATTCAGCATTAAAACTTTAGGTGAATTGGATATTGTGTCTAACCAAAATCTTTCAATCGAAATGTTTTTAATACGAATGATACATTTAACGGGTTTTTCAAGCATTTCTCAATCAATTAGTAAATCCAATATCTCTGAGGAAATTAAAATAAATAAAGAAAATGAAATTAATATAAAAAATACTGAGAGTGAAAATAGTGATTTATTTGATTTAAAAAATAAAACTATCGGTCAAATTAAAAATATTAATCAGGAAAAGCAGCCAGAACAAAATATTAAAAAGGATGAAAAACACACACAAAATATAATAATTAATTCGTTTTATGATTTATTAAAAGTTTGTACATTAAAAAAAGAAATTAAATTAAAGTACGAGATAGAAAAAAACGTAAATTTAGTTAGTTTTGAAAATCAAAGAATTGAAATTTCTTTTAATGAAAATTTAGATAAAGAATTTATTAAAATTATATCTTTAAAGCTATATGAATGGACTGGTAATAGATGGATTATTACTTTGTCTAAAAAAAAGGGTGATATTTCTATAAAAGAAAAAGAAGAATCTTTAAAAAAAAATAATTTAGATAAAGTTAAAAAAGGACCAATATATAAAAATGTTTTGAACTCCTTTCCAGACGCAGAATTAATTGATATTGAAAATCAAGGATTAGATAATGACTGATTTTTCAAAAATTTTGAACCAGGCAAAAGAAATAGAGTCTAAAATGAAAGAAAGTCAGGAAAAAATTAAAAATATTACTGCTGAAGGAATTTCTGGGGCAAATTCCGTTAAAGTATTATTAAGTGGAGATGGTGAGATATTAAAAATTGAAATATCCGATGAAACAATAAAAGAAGAAAAATCAATAATTGAAGATTTGATCAAAGCAGCGCATAATAACGCAAAAGCTCAACTTAAAGTAAAAACTTCTGAAGAAATTTCTAAGGTAACAGGGGGAATTGGAATCCCGGGATTTAAATTTCCATTTTAGTTTCTATGCAAAATATTAATGAGATTGATGAACTAGTTAAATTTATTTCAAGGCTACCAGGCCTTGGACCAAAATCTGCAAAAAGAATTGTTCTTAAATTAATTAATAATAGAGATGAATTAATGAAGCCAATGGCTAACGCATTGGCTCAAGTATATAAAAATATCTCAAGATGTAATACTTGTGGTGCATTAAAATCTAACTCTTTAGGGTGTAATAATTGTGAAAATAATAATAATAAATTTAACAAAATTTGCGTAGTTGAAAATATCGCAGATCAATGGAGTATTGAAAACTCAAGTATTTATCAAGGATATTTTCATATTTTGGGTGGAACTATTTCATCTTATGGACAAAGAAAAGAAGACCTTTTAATAAATTCATTAGTTGAAAGAGCTAAGAAAAAAGAAATTGAAGAAGTTATTATTGCAACTAGTGCTACAGTAGAGGGTCAAACTACTGCTTATTATATTCAAGACAGCCTTAAAGAAGCAAATGTAAAAGTTTCAAAATTAGCTCAAGGTTTACCAGTTGGTGGTGAAATAGAAAGTTTAGATGATGGAACTTTGTTTTCTGCTTTTAAAAATAGAACTGGAATAAAGACTAGTTCAGATTAGTTTTTTTTAATTAATCTGTTTAAATGTAAAAGAGGCTCTGTGTAACCAGATGGCTGAGTTCTACCATGAAACACTAAATCACAAGCCGCTTTAAAAGCAACTGACTTATCAAAAGTCGGCGACATATTTTTATATAATCTGTCACCTTTATTCTGTTCATCAACTATTTTTGCCATTTTTTTCATGATTTCTAAAACTTGTTTGCTGGAGCAAATTCCATGATGAATCCAATTAGCTATATGCTGTGAAGAAATTCTTAAAGTAGCTCTATCTTCCATTAAACCTATATTATTAATGTCAGGTACTTTTGAACACCCTATGCCTTGGTCAATCCATCTCACTACATAGCCCAAAAGTGTTTGTGAAGAATTTGAAATTTCAGAATTAATTTCTTCAATAGACCAATTAGGTTTATTAGCTATTGGTATAGTTAGTAGATCATCTAGCTTTGCAGATTCTCTTTTTTGCAATTTTTTTTGTTTATCAAATATATTAATTTCATGGTAGTGAAGTGCGTGAAGAGTAGCAGCTGTAGGTGAGGGCACCCAAGCACAATTTGCTCCAGCTTTTAAATGAACAGTTTTTTGTTCCATCATATTGGCCATTTTGTCAGGCATAGCCCACATTCCTTTGCCAATTTGAGCTTTCCCGGAAAAACCACATTGAAGCCCAATATCGACATTATTATTTTCATATGCACTAATCCATTTAGAAGATTTCATATCTCCTTTTTTAATCATCGGACCAGCCTCCATTGAAGTATGTATTTCATCACCGGTTCGATCTAAAAATCCAGTATTAATAAAAAATACTCTATTTTCAAGCGCTCTAATACATTCTTTTAAGTTTGAAGAAGTTCTTCTTTCTTCATCCATTATACCAATCTTACATGTATATTTTTCTAATTCTAAAACTTCTTCAACTTTAGTAAAAATTAGGTCCGTGAATGCAGATTCATCAGGACCATGCATTTTTGGTTTAACAATATAAATAGAACCAGTTCTTGAATTGCTCTTTTTATTTATATCATGAAGATAGGCTGCCGAAGTTATAAAAGCATCCATAATCCCTTCTGGTATTTCAGAACCATCTTTTAAAGTAATTGCAGGGTTGCTCATAAGGTGGCCAACATTTCTTATTAGCAACAAACTTCTACCATGTAATTTTAATCCTTTTCCGTCTTTAGAAATATAGTTTCGATCAGAATTTAATTTACGTTCAACAGTTTTGCCATTTTTTTTAAATGTTGAATTTAAATTACCCTTCATTAGTCCAAGCCAGTTACGGTAACAAATAACTTTATCCTCAGCATCGACTGCAGCAACACTATCTTCATTATCACAAATAGTTGAAATAGCAGACTCCAAAATAATATCATGAATTGCTGCACTATCTTGATTACCATCAGGATTATGGATTTCAAGAGAATCATTTATATCAAAAATGATATCAATATGAAGATTATTATTTATTAATAAAAGTGAAGATAAACAATTTGATTTTTTAACATAGCCTACAAATTGATTAGGGTTTTTTAGTTTTAAATTTAATTGGTTATTATTAATTCTAGGAATTCCTGTAATATCTTTCCAGCTTCCTTTTTCAAGGGGTACATTTTTATCTAGAAAGTTACGACCATACTCTATTACTTTTTGGCCTCTTATTGGGTTATAAGTTTTTCCTATTACTGCTCCTTTTGTTTCAGGAATTACATCAGTTCCATATAAGCTATCATATAAACTCATCCACCTTGCATTAGCTGCATTGAGCGCATATCTTTCATTCATAATTGGAACGACTAATTGAGGACCTGCAATGTTAGTTATTTCTTGATCAACATTTTCAGTTTTAATCTTAAAATCAGGACCCACCTCTTTTAAATAACCAATTTTTTTTAAAAACTTTTTATATTCTTCGAGGTTAATTTCATTACCTCTATTTTTTGTATGCCATACATCAATATTTTTTTGTAAATCTTCTCTTATTTTTATTAATTCTCTATTTTTAGGGACCAATTCATGAACAGCTACATCAAATCTTTGCCAAAAATTTTCTGGTAAAATTTTTGTATCTTTAAGAAGCTCGTTATTAACAAATTCTAATAGCTCGTTTGATATTGAAAGGTTGTTAATTGTTGTATATCGTTTTTTCATATCACTCTTTAAACCCCATTTGTATGTTTGCCTGAGAGTTTTGCTCTTTCGGCGCTTCAATTAAGTAGTTTCTTCCGATATATATAGGTTAAATCTTAATTTAATTATATCAATTAGTAAACATTTTGTTGCCTTTTTTTGTTATTAAATAATAATCTAATTATTGAAAATGAAAAATTATCTTAACTTTGAATCAGATATTAAAAATTTAGAAACTGAACTAGAGAAACTGAAAGATCCTTATAATCAAGAAGGATTATCTGAAGTTGATACAAATAAAATTTCTAACATACAGTCCGAAATAGACTCAAAATTAACAGAAGTTTATTCTAATTTAAATCCTTGGCAAACAGTACTAGTTGCCAGGCATGAAGATCGACCAAAATCTAAATTTTTTATTGAAAATTTATTTGAAGATTTTATTCCTTTATCAGGAGATAGACTCTATGGTGAAGATAAATCAGTCTTGACTGGTTTTGCAAAGATTGATGGAAATTCAGTATTAGTTATTGGCCAAGAGAAAGGCGATGATTTGCAATCAAGAATTGATAGAAATTTTGGAATGATGAGACCAGAGGGTTATAGAAAAACTACTAGATTAATGAGACTAGCTGATAAATTTAATATTCCAATAATTTCATTTATAGATACTCCAGGCGCTTATCCCGGAGTTGGGGCGGAACAAAGAGGGCAAGCAGAAGCAATAGCAAAATCAATTGAATGTTGTATGGAGCTGAAAGTCCTAACTTTATCAATAGTAATTGGCGAAGGTGGATCTGGTGGTGCAATAGCCTTAGCTTCATCAAGTAAAGTGCTTATGTTGCAAAATGCAATTTATTCAGTAATTTCTCCTGAGGGGTGTGCAACAATTTTATGGAGAGATCCCATGAAAACCTTAGAAGCCGCAAAAGCAATGAAACTATCAGCAAAAAATCTTTTAGACTTAAGAATAATAGATGAAATTATAACTGAGCCTTTGGGTGGTGCGCATAGAGATAGAGATTTAATCTTAGATAATGTGAGAAGTTCTATTTTAGATAACTTATTTAGCTATAGCTCAATGAGTAGAGAAGAAATATTAAATGATAGAAAAAATAAATTTTTATCTATTGGAAGAAGTCGTGGCTTTATTAGTAGACCAGCAAACTCAAACAATTTATCTATTAATGAAAATTTTATAGATAAGATAAAAAATAATATTTTTAAAAATAAGAGAACTTTATTTGTTATTGTTTCAATACTTTTAATATTATCTCTGTATTTTTTACAGAGCTAAATTTCCACAACAATGTTTATATTTTTTCCCAGATCCACAAAAACATGGCTCGTTTCTTCTAATTTTTTTTCTTGAAATATTAGGAATATTTTTTCCTGGAGGAGCTTTTTCACTTGTTTTTTCTATAATAGTTAAATTTATTAAAATAGTAATTAGATCTGTTTTTAATTTATTTAGTAAGTTTTCAAATAACAGAAATGTTTCTTTTTTATATTCGATTAAAGGGTCTCTTTGCCCATAAGATCTAAGTCCTATCACTTGTCTAAGTTGTTCAAGGTATTGAATGTGTGATTTCCAATTTAAATCTATAGATTGTAAAAAAATTCTTTTTTCTATTTCTTCAGCCTGTTCTTTTCCAAGAAATTCTATTCTTTCTTTTCTTTTTTGTGTAAATTTTTCTTTTATTCTTTCTTTAAATTCTTGGTTTTGACATTGAATAAGTTTTTCAAAATCTTTTTCATTAAAACTTTTACCAAGCACTGGCTTTAATTGATTGATTAAATCACTAGCTTTTGGATTTTTTAGGTATTGATTTTTTAAATTTATAAATTTTTCAATAATTTCATTCAGAAAATCATCAGAATAAGAAAATATTTTTTTACCTTTAATTATATTATTTCTCTGAGAAAATATTACATGCCTTTGATCATTTAATACATCATCAAACTTTAATAATGTTTTTCTTATATCAAAATTTCTTGCTTCAACTTTTTGCTGTGCTCTTTCAAGAGCTTTGTTGATCCAAGGATGATCAATACTTTCACCATCTTTTAAACCAAGTTTTTGAAGTATACTATTCATTGATTCAGAACCAAAAATTCTCATTAAATCATCCTCAAGGCTTACATAAAAAATAGAATTGCCAGCATCACCTTGACGACCAGATCTCCCTCTTGCTTGATTATCAACTCTTCGTGATTCCATTCTTTCAGTACCAATTACAAAAAGACCTCCTAAAGATTTTATTTTTTCTTTTTCAATGCTTAATTCATTATCTGAGATGCTTCCTTTTTTTCCTCCAAGCTGTATATCAACACCCCTTCCAGATATACTTGTTGTGATTATTGTAGAATTAACTTTTCCTGCACTTGCTATTATTTCTGCTTCTTTTTCATGATTTTTTGCATTGAGAACAGTGTGTCTAATATTTTTATCTCTTAATAGTTTGGAATATTGTTCTGATTTATTTATGCTTGAGGTAAAAATTAAAATTGGTTGAGATTTTTTATTTATCTCTATAACTTTAGAAATTATTGCATTATTTTTTTCAATTTCTGTTCGAAAAATTTGATCATTCCAATCCTTTCTAATCATTTCTTTATTAGTTGGAATGCTAATAACAGATAAATTATATATTTCAAAAAACTCTTCAGACTCAGTTGCGGCGGTCCCAGTACAGCCTGAAATTTTAATATACAGTTTAAAATAATTTTGATAAGTAATTGATGCAAGAGTTTGATTTTCAATTTGAACATCAATTCTTTCTTTTGCCTCAAGTGCTTGATGTAAACCATCACCATACCTTCTACCTTCTAAAATTCTACCTGTTAATTCATCAATTATTTTTAAAGAACTTTCCTTAACTATATAATCTCTACCTTTTTCAAAGAGATGATTTGCCCTAAGGGCTTGATTTACATGGTGCACTAAACTTAAATTTTCTGGGTCATAAAAATTATTATTTTTTAAAATTCCTGCATTAGAAAAAATTTTTTCTACATTATCTATTCCTTTATTTGTAAGAAGAATGTTTTTATCTTTTTCGTCTATTTCGTAATCTTCACCCTCAAGTTTTTTTATTAATTTATCAATTGCTAAGTACTGATTAGCTTTATCTTCTGCAGCACCCGAGATAACTAGTGGAGTTCTGGCTTCATCGATTAAGCATGAGTCTATTTCGTCAACTATAGAAAAGTGATGTCCTCTTTGGCACATTTCTTCAGAGGAGAACTTCATGTTATCTCTTAAATAATCAAAGCCTAGTTCGCTGTTAGTTGCGTAGGTTATATCACAATTATAATTTTTCTTTCTTTCATAGTCATCTTGATCGTTATTAATATAACCAGTAGATAAACCTAAAAATTTATAAATTTGACCCATCTCTTCACAGTCTCTTTTAGCTAAATAGTCATTGACCGTTACAATGTGGACACCTTTTTCACTTAATGCATTTAAATAAGCAGCAAGCACAATAGTTAAAGTTTTACCTTCACCAGTTTTCATTTCAGCTATTTTACCTTCATGAAGAACAATTCCCCCAACGATTTGCACATCATAGTGTCTTTCTTTTCTAACTCTTTTTGAGGCTTCTCTTACTAAAGCAAATGCCTCTGGTAATAATTCATCAATATTAGCACCTTGCTTAATTTTATTTTTTAATTCATCAGTTTTTTTAGGAAACTCTAAATCTTCGAGCTTATTTATAAGGTTTTCTTTTAAATTGATTTTATCAACAATTTTATTAAATCTATCAAGTTCTTTTTGATTACTAGATTTAATGAATTTTGATATAAAATTTAAAGGATTTAACATCTAATTTTTTAATTTATGATATAATATTTTAATATAACTTTTAATATAGGCATTAAATAACTTTTTTAAATAGCATGGCAACAAACTTAGATATTTTTTTAAAACTTCAAAATAAAAAGTCAAGAATGAGTGACTTTCAAGATTTAGATCATATTGAAGACCTATCTATTTCGACCACAAGTGCTAATTTATATAACAATTCAAGGGATGACCTTGTAATGTTTTATTTTAGAAAAGGGGCTAATTTTGCCTCTGTTTACACTCAATCAAAAATAATATCTGAAAATATTAAATGGAATCTAAGTTTAAAAAGTAAAAAAATAAAAGCTCTTGTTATTAATACGAGAAATGCAAATGCATTTACTGGAAAAAGAGGCTATCAAGGTTTAAAAGAAATAGCTGATGAATTATCAAATAGATTATCGTTAAAACAAATCAATGATGAAGAAAAACCTGAAAAGATATTTTCTAATCAAATAATATTTGGGTGTACAGGCACGATTGGTGAAACTTATCCAACTGAAAAAATAAAAAAAAGTATACCAGAGTTAGTAGAAAAAATTAAATATACTCAAAATAAATATATTTGGATGAAGGCAGCCATGGGAATTATGACTACAGATTTGTCTCCAAAAATAGCAATGGAAGATTGCAAGATTGGAAATACTCATATTAAAATTTATGGTATTGCAAAAGGGTCTGGAATGATTTTTCCAAATATGGCAACCACATTAGGTTATGTGTTTACAGATGCAGACCTTTCTTCAAGCATCTTAAAAAAGTTACTAAAAAAAAATATTGATACAACTTTTAATGCAATTAGTTGTGATGGAGATACCAGCACTAACGATATGGTTTCAATATTTGCCACTGGTGCAGCTAAAAATTCAACAATTAATAACGCTAATGATTCTAAACTTAAAAATTTTGATAAAGCCCTACATTCAGTATTATTAAATCTTGCAAAAAGAATTGCCTCAGATGGTGAGGGGGCTTCAAAATTTGTAACTATAAACGTAAATAATTCCAAAACCCAAGAAGATGCTAAAAAAATTGCATTCTCAATTGCAAACTCACCCCTAGTAAAAACTGCCTTTGCAGGCGAAGATCCCAATTGGGGAAGAATCATAATGGCGATAGGAAAATCAAATATTAATGTTAGTTTAAATAAATTATCTATTAAATTTGGAAAAATACAAATTATTGAAAAAGGTCAGTTATCAAATTCTTATAATGAAAAAGAAACAGCCGAATATATGAAAAATGAAAAAATTGATTTATCGATAGATATTGCAACAGGAAAGAAAAATTTTACTGCGTTTACAATGGATTTAACTAAAAAATATATTGAAATTAATTCTGATTATAGAAGTTAGATTTTTTGTTGAATTTTTTAAATATTACTCATGATAAAATATAATTTATTTTGTAAGAATTGTAAAAATACATTTGATAGTTGGTTTTCATCTTCTAAAGAATACGCAAAGTTAAAAAGACATAACCATATTAACTGTCATGAGTGTGGTTCTTTAGATGTAGAAAAAAGTTTGATGGCTCCAAGCATTATTAGTTCAAAAGTAAAAAAAGCTGAAAGTTTAAAAAATAATAAATATATTAAAGTAAAAAACAAAATAAAAGAATACCAAAATTTTGTTAAACAAAACTTTCATTATGTTGGAGATAATTTTGCTTACGAGGCTCGTTCAATACACTATGATAATAAAAAAAATGAAAAAGGAATTTATGGAAGTGCTTCAAAAAAAGATATTGAAGAATTAAAAGAAGAAGGTATTCAAACGGAAGTTATTCCTTGGATTAGAGAAAATGATAGTTAATTTTTTTTAAATTTAACAATATAATTTACCGAAGTATCCTTACTCAAGCTCCATGCATTTTTTGGTAAAGTAAATTTTATTCCATCAATTCTTTTAATAATTAGATTATTTTTTTTACATATTTTTATAATATCATCTGGTTTTACAAATTTATTCCAATCATGAGTACCTATCGGAAGCCAATTTAAAATATACTCTGCACCTACAATTGCAAACAAATATGACTTTAAGGTTTTATTTAAAGTAGCAACAAACATTAAGCCATTTTTTTTTAATAAATTTGAACTTTCTTTAATAAAAAAATTAATATCATCAACGTGTTCAACTATTTCCATATTTAAAATTACATCAAATTTTTTTTTAGTTTTTAATGTTTCTGGTGAAGCACATATGTAATTTATTTTTAATTTTTTTTTTTGGGAATGAAATTTAGCTACTTCAATGTTTTTTCTTGAAGCATCTATACCCGTTACATTTGCACCCAATCTAGACATAGGCTCTGAAAGTAACCCTCCACCACAGCCAATATCTAGAATGTTAATTTTTTTTAAGGGCTCACTTGTTAAATTTAGTTTAAAACTCTTTATTATATTATCTTTTATATATTTTATTCTGATAGGGTTGAATTTGTGTAAAGGTTTAAATTTTCCATTAGGGTTCCACCACTCCGAGGCAATTTTTGAAAATTTTTCTATTTCTTTTTTATTAATTGTGCTCATAATTCATGTCTTGTGGACATAACAATTAAGATGTATTTTATCAATATAATTTAGATTAAATTTAAAAAAATTATCAATGAAAATCGTAGTATTAAAGTTCGGTGGAACTTCGGTAGGAAATGTAGAAAGAATAAAAAAAGTAGCGAAAATAATAGTTGCTTATAAAAAAAAGAATCGTAAAGTTATTGTTGTTTCCTCAGCAATGAGTGGCACAACTAATGATTTAATTAAAAAATCTCAAAAACTTAGTAGTAATTTTGATCAAGCAGAATATGATACATTATTAGCAACAGGAGAGCAGATAGCCTGCGCTTTGATTGCAGGGAGATTAAATGACCTTGGGTATAAATCTAGATCTTTCTTATCTTGGCAAATTCCAATTATTACTGACGGACCTCATAAAGCAGCAAGAATTGATAGTATTAATAAAAAGCAAATTTTACTATTTATTAATTCAGGAGGAATCCCAGTAGTAACAGGTTTTCAAGGAATAAATAATAATTTCAGAATTACAACATTGGGTCGAGGAGGAACAGATGTTTCGGCAATAATGATGGCAAAATTTTTTAATGCAGAAGAGTGTGTTATCTACACCGATGTTGAAGGTGTTTATACAACAGACCCAAGAAATCATAAAAAAGCAAAAAAAATTAGTAAAATTTCTTATGACGAAATGCTTGAAATGGCATCACTTGGTGCAAAAGTTATGCAACCCACTTCAGTACAGGATGCAAAATTAAATAATATTGATTTTACTGTAAGATCTTCATTTATTAAAAAAAGTGGAACTTTAATAACTAACCCTAAAAAAGCTTTTAGTAATCAAATTATAACTGGAATAACTGCAACAAAAAATGAATCAAAAATAACAATTGTTGGAGTTAAGGATAGACCAGGAGTAGCAGCATCTATTTTTAAACCGTTATCACTTAATAGTATAAATGTAGATATGGTTGTACAAAATATATCTTTGAATGGAAAAGAAACAGACTTAACTTTTACAATTAAATCTGAAGATGTAAAAAAAACTGAAAAATTAATTAAATTAAATAAAAAAATTTCTTTTAGAAAGTTAAATTGTGATAATAATGTATCAAAAGTGTCCATTATTGGGGTTGGTATGATTGCTACGCCTGGTATTACTTATAGAATGTTCCAAGCACTAGCATCAAAAAAAATAAATATAATGGTTATTTCAACATCTGAAATAAAAATTTCAGTTTTGATTTCAAATATGTTTATAAAGAAAGCTATAACAGCGCTACATAAAGAATTTAAATTAGACTAAAAATGAGCTTAAGACCATTTAGAGATATTAATCGAAGAAAAACAAAAGTTATTAACGTTGGTGATGTTATGATAGGAGGAGATAACCCTATTTCAGTTCAATCAATGACAAACACTTTAACCTCAGATGTTAAAGCAACTATTAAACAAATTAATGATATTTGTGAAGAGGGTGCCGATCTAGTAAGAGTTTCTTGCCCCGATGAGCAGTCAACTTTGGCTCTTAGAGAAATTACAAAAAATGTTGCTGTGCCGATAATTGCGGACATTCATTTTCATTATAAGAGAGCTATCGAAGCTGCCGAAAATGGCGCTAAATGCCTAAGAATTAATCCAGGGAATATTGGTGACAAACAAAAAGTTCATGATGTATTAAGTGCAGCTAAAAACAATAATTGTTCCATAAGAATAGGCGTAAACGCAGGCTCGTTAGAAAAAGATATTTTAGAAAAATATAAAGAACCCTGTCCGGAAGCTTTAGTAGAAAGCGCATTAAGAAACATAAAAATTTTAGAAGATAAAAATTTTTTTAATTTTAAAATTAGCGTTAAATCTTCAGATGTTTTTTTATCTATAGCTGCATATCGACAACTTTCAAAAGTTACAGATTATCCTTTGCACCTAGGGATTACAGAAGCAGGGAGTTTTATTGCTGGAAGTATTAAATCTTCTATAGGTTTGGGTTCACTTTTGATGGATGGAATTGGTGACACAATAAGGATTTCATTATCAGACGACCCTGTTAAAGAAATTAAAATAGGAAATGAAATATTAAAATCACTTAATTTAAGAAATAGAGGTGTAAAAATTATCTCTTGTCCTTCATGCGCAAGACAGGCATTTCAAGTAATTGATACAGTAAAAATATTAGAAGAAAAGCTTTCCCATATAAAAACCCCAATAACACTATCTATTATTGGATGTGTAGTTAATGGTCCCGGTGAAGCTGCAATGACAGACATTGGTATTACAGGTGGTGGAAAAGGCAATAACATGCTTTATTTATCTGGAATTCAAAGTGAAAAAGTCTTATCAGAAGATATAATATCAAAAGTTGTCAGTGAAGTAGAGAAAAAAGCAGCTGAGCTTGAAAAAAAATTATAATGATCCCATTAAAAACTATTGAAGATTTAATATCTAAGCATTCCACTTTGGAGAAGGAACTATCATCTGGAGAGGTGGATAAAAAACTATTTGCAGAAAAATCTAAAGAATATTCTGATTTAAATGAAATCATTGAAGATGCCAAAAAATATTTTTCTTATGAAAATGAAAAAATAGATTTAGAAAAAATATTAGAAGACCCCAAGAGTGATATTGAATTTAAAACAATGGCTGAAATAGAATTAAAAGAACTTAAATCTCAAAATGAGATAATTGAAAAAGAGTTAAAGTTATTTTTATTACCTAAGGATGATGCGGATAAAAAAAATGCCATTATAGAGATTAGAGCAGGCACTGGAGGTCTAGAAGCAAGTTTGTTTGCTGCTGATCTTTTTAAGATGTATGAAAAAGTGAGTAATAAAAAAAAATGGGAATTGGAATTGATTAGTATGTCACAAAGTGAAGCGGGTGGATTAAAAGAAGTGATTGCATCTATTAAAGGAAAAAATATTTATTCAACACTAAAATATGAAAGTGGAGTTCATCGAGTTCAGAGAGTCCCAGATACAGAAACTCAAGGTAGAGTACATACGTCAGCAGCAACAGTTGCTGTTTTGCCAGAAGCAGAAGAGGTTGATTTAAAAATTAACGAATCTGATTTACGTATTGATGTTTTTAGAGCAGGAGGACCTGGTGGTCAGTCTGTTAATACAACAGATAGTGCAGTAAGGATTACTCACATACCAACAGGTCTTTCAGTGTCTCAACAAGATGAAAAATCACAACACAAAAATAAAGCTAAAGGTATGAAAATTTTAAGATCTAGACTTTATGAACTGGAAAGATCAAGAATAGAAAAAGAAAGATCTAATGACAGAAAAAGTAAAATAGGTACAGGAGATAGGTCTGAAAGAATTAGAACATATAATTTTCCTCAAGGAAGGGTTACTGATCATCGTATAAACTTAACAATACATAAACTTGAAGAATTTTTAGAAGGAGAAGCTTTTGATGAAATGGTCGAAACACTCACTCTGCGGGCTCAAGAAGAAAAATTAAATAACCTAAACTAAGATGAATATAGAAAACACTCTTAATCGTGCTGTTAAAATGTTAAATAAATTTAATATAAAAAATCCAAAACTTGATAGTGAAATATTGCTTTCAAAGGCTATTAGCAAAGACAGAAGGTATATTATTCTAAATTCTCATGAAAAAATAAACAAAAAAATTTTATTTGATTTTAATAATTTAATTGAAAGAAGAAAAAAAGGAGAACCAATTGCGTACATCACTAATAACAAAGAATTTTGGAATGATTCATTTTATGTAGATAAAAATGTTTTAATACCAAGACCAGATACTGAATTAATAATTGATCAAGTTTTAACAATTTTTCAAAAAAATAAGCAGTTACAATTACTTGATATAGGTGTTGGATCAGGCTGTATTCTTTTATCTTTATTGAAGGAAAGACCTAATTTTTTTGGCACAGGCATAGATATTTCAAAAAAAAGTATAAATATAAGTAAATATAATGCAAAAATACTACAATTAACAAATAGAGTAAAATTTTATAATTCTGATGTTGACAATTTTAAAATAGGTAAATATGATCTAATTGTTTCAAATCCTCCTTATATTGAGTCAGTAAATTTAAAATATTTGGAAAGAGATGTTATTAATTTTGAGCCTAAGCTAGCTTTAAGCGGTGGATTCGACGGTTTTTCAAAAATTAGAAAAGTAATAAATAAAGCTGCTTATCTGATTAAAAGAAATGGTAAATTAATTTTAGAAATAGGCTTTTCTCAAACAGAGAAAGTTAGAAAAATATTAAAAGAAAATGGTTTTTATACAAATAAAGTACTAAAAGACTATGAAAAAAAAGATAGGTGCGTTGTTAGCACAAAAATCTAAATCAATTAAATAGAATATATGGTAGTATTTAGAAATAATAATAATAGAAGACCGAATTTTAGAAGAAATGATAGGAGCTTCAAAAGAAATGATGAAAGTTCTAAATTTAAGTCAAATTTTTCTTCTAATGAAAATTTTCAAAGAAAAATCCCAGGAAAAAATAACCATAATGCGTCAAGTTTAATAGAAAAATATACAGATTTAGCTAGAGAGTCATTAGCCAATGAAGACAAGATATTATCTGAGAATTACTTTCAACATGCTGAACATTTTACTAGAGTATTGAATGAACAAGCAAAAAATAGACCAATTAAAAGCACTATTGAACAAACAAAATTAGTTGAAAAAGATAAAAAACTGGTAGTCAATATTGAAGATAAGAAAAAAGAAGAAGAAAAAATAGCAAATAGTTAAGATTAATTTAATTTTAAAATTAATTCAGATTTTTTAACATCAATTTTTATTTTACTAATTTCAAATAATTTTCTATTTTCTGCTTTTAAAACTTTACCTGATGGTAATTTTAGTTTTTGTGAATTAATTTTTTTACCATTTTGAATTACTTCATAATGTAGATGTGGTCCTGTTGATTTTCCAGTTGAGCCAACATATCCAATGATTCTTCCTTGTTTAACTCTAACTCCATTTTTAATTCCTTTTGCAAATTTAGACATGTGTGCATAAACTGTAGAATAAATTGAGTTATGTTTTATTTTAATACAGTTACCACCCCCACCACACCATCTTGCTCGAATGATTACTCCATTACCTGATGCCATAATCGGCGTTCCTTTTGGAGCGGCAAAATCTGTTCCTCTATGCATCTTATTAAAGCCATCAATTGGGTGTTTTCTCATTCCAAATTTTGAAGACAATCTTGCTCCATTTATAGGTGTTTTCATTAAAGCTTTTTGAATACTTCTTCCACTTCTATCATAATGACCTTCATATTTTTTTTTATCAAAATAGTATAAAAAATTATGTTGTCCACTTAATGTTAAATTTGCAAAAATAATATTTCCAGTTTCAAAAATTTTCCCCTCATCATCTTCAAAAACCTCATACATTATTTGAAAATTATCATTTTTTCTTATGTCTCTTTGAAAATCAACTTGAAACCCATAAATTCTGGCAAAATCAATTATTATGCTACTCTGTATTTCTAAATCAGTAGCAGTTCTATAAAGACTCTTTAAAATTTTACCCTCTTTAAAAATAATATTTTTATTTAAATTGGTAATAACCTTATTTTTTGTAAAGATATTTGACGCAAGATTTCTTGATAATTCAATTTTTTCAGTACGTGAAATTGGAAAAACAAAATTTACAATTTTTATTTTACTCAATTTATCAATAGTAAAATCTATTTTTTGTCCACTCTTAAGACTATTAACATTGCCTTCTTTATTTAGACTTTTTTTTATTTTTTTAATTTCATTTTCTGGAACTTGA
>CAJQRZ010000030.1 GCA_905612435.1 uncultured Candidatus Pelagibacter sp. | reverse complement strand
AGTTCATTCTTTAAATTAGATATAATTTTTAAAGATTCCAAATCATTATCTTGGATATTAACTTTTTTGTCAGTTTTAATAATAACTTTTTTTGTTTGAATTTTGTCTAGGAGATTCTTGGTACTATCTAAGGCAACAATGTTTCCTTTATTTAGTATAGCTATTCGATCACACATTTCTTCAGCCTCTTCAAGATAATGGGTTGTTAAAATAATAGTTACACCTTGATCATTAAGTAATCTTACATTTTTCCATAAATTTTTTCTTAATTCAACGTCAACACCAGCTGTCGGTTCATCCAAAAAAATTATTGGAGGCTGATGAACTAGTGCTTTAGCCATTAATAACCTTCTTTTCATACCCCCAGAGAGACTTCTTGCGTAGCTATTAGCCTGTTTTTCTAAAGATACTAATTTTAAGATAGCATCAGTTATTCTGTCTTTTTCTTTAATTCCGTAAAGTCCCGCTTGTAATTCTAATAGTTTTCTTGGGCTAAAAAATGGATCAAGGTTTACCTCTTGTGGAACTATACCAACCGAAGCTCTAACTTGTCTTGGGTTTTTATCTAGATCAAAGCCCCAAACATTTACTTGACCAGAAGTTTTTATAACCGTACCTGCTAAAATATTTATAAAAGTTGTTTTGCCAGCACCATTTGGACCAAGTAGTCCAAAAATTTCACCTTCTTTCACGTCTAAGTTTAAATTATTTAAAGCATGAGTATTAGGTGCTTCTTTGCTAGAGTAAATTTTTTCTAAGTTTTTAACAGAAAGTATATTTTTTTTATCCATAGATTTTAATACATTTATAGTATTTAAAATAATTAAGATAACATTATTTAAATGGATAAAATAAAAAAAACAGATCATTTTTATTTAATAGATGGTTCGGGTTATATTTTTAGAGCTTATTATGCTTTGCCACCATTAACCAGAAAGAGTGATGGACTTCCAACAGGTGCCGTTAGTGGTTTTTGTAGTATGTTATTTAAATTACTAGAAGACTCAAAATCAAATGAAAATTTACAAAAGCCATCTCACTTTGCTGTAATTTTTGATGCAGCCAGAAAAACTTTTAGAAATGAAATTTATTCTGATTATAAAGCAAATAGATCTGAGGCTCCAGATGATTTAGCCCCGCAATTTGAATACATTAGAAAATCTGTAATTGCTTTTAATTTACCATCCGTTGACCTCCCCAATTATGAAGCGGATGATTTAATAGCAACTTACGTTGAACAAATTTTAGCTAAGGGGGCGAAAGTAACAATTGTATCTTCAGATAAAGACTTGATGCAGCTTTATAAAAAAGATGTCCGCTTATTTGACCCAATGAAAAATAAATTTATTACTCCAGAAGATATAATTACTAAATTTGGAGTAGGCCCAGAAAAAGTAATTGATGTTCAGTCATTAGCAGGTGATAGTAGTGATAATGTTCCTGGTGTGCCTGGCATAGGTGTTAAGACGGCAGCAGAGCTGATTAATAAATATGGCACATTAGAAAAACTATTAGTTAACGCTCATGAAATAAAACAAAATAAAAGAAGAGAAACACTTATAGAAAATAAGGATAAAGCAATTATCAGTAAAAAATTAGTTACGTTAATGAAAGATGTTCCAGTTGAAAGAAAGATAGAAGAATTTCAACTAAAAGAAATTGATAAAGATAAGCTATATAAATTTTTAAGAGAAATGGAGTTTAATAGACTTCTTAGTTCTGTTATATCAACATATGGAGAGCCCACATTAGAAAAAACTAAAACAGAAGCAACACCTAAAAAACAACAACAAATCATAAGCAAAAAAAATTATCATTTAATTACTAATGAAAAAGAAATAGATGAGTGGATTAATGAAGCTGAAGAAGCTGGTGAACTAGCAATTGACACTGAAACCAGCTCTCTCGATGCACATCAGGCAAACTTAGTAGGTATTTCATTAAGCACCAAGATTGGTAAAGCTTGTTATATTCCAATAGGCCACAAGTTTAAAGGATGCTTGAAAAAAGAGGCTGTAATTAAAAAATTAAAACCACTTTTAGAAGACAAGAGTATAAAAAAAATAGGTCAAAATATTAAGTTTGATTTTATTATTTTATTTAAACAAGGGATAAACATGTCTTCGATGGAGGACACAATGTTAATGTCTTACGTGCTGGATGCTGGAAAAAATAGACATAACATGGACACCCTGTCTGAGATTCACCTACAGTATAAAACAATTTCATTTAAAGAAATTGTTGGTACGGGAAAAAAGGAAATAAATTTTAGTGATGTAGAGTTGGATAAGGCAATGGAATATGCTGCTGAAGATGCTGACATCACTTATAGGTTATATAAAATATTCAACAAAAATTTAAAATTAGAAAAATTAACTAATATCTACGAAATTTTTGAAAAGCCACTAATTAAAATATTAGCATTTATGGAAATTGAAGGAATAAAAATTGATAATAAGTTTTTAAAAGTATTATCTGAAAAATTTGAGAAAAAAATTGATAAATTGGAAAAGCAAGTTTTTAAAATTTCAAAAAAAGAATTTAATATTGCTTCACCTAAACAACTAGGTGAAATAATTTATAACGATCTGAAGATTGCTGTACTGAAAAAAACTAGAAAAGGGAGCTTCGCTACAAATGCAAGTGTGCTTGAAGATCTAGCATTTAAAGGACATAAATTTCCTCAATTAATTTTAGATTGGCGGCAAGTGTCTAAGCTTAAAAATACTTATTCTGATGCTTTGCCTGAACATATTAATCCAAACACAAAACGAGTTCATACTTCTTTCCTATTAGCAGCCACAACAACAGGAAGACTTGCTTCCAGTGATCCAAATTTACAAAATATTCCTATTAAATCAGAAGATGGCAGGGATATAAGAAAGGCATTTATAGCTGAAAAAGGTTTTACGTTAATATCAGCTGACTACAACCAAATTGAAATGAGAATTTTAGCAGACCTAGCGGATGTTAAAGAGTTAAAAAAAGCATTTAAAAATAATGAAGATGTTCACTCACTAACAGCAAGCCAAGTATTTGATGTTGATATCAAAAAAATTGATCAAGATATGAGACGAAAAGCCAAAGCAATAAATTTCGGTATAATTTATGGTATTTCCCAATATGGACTTGCAAAACAAATCAACGTTTCAAATCATGAAGCAAATGAATTTTTAAATGCTTACTTTTCAAGATTTCCTGAAATAAAAATTTATATGGATAACACCATTAAATTTTGTAGAAAAAGTGGCTATGTAAATAATATTTTTGGGCGCAGATCTCACTTTAATGGAATTAATGATAAAAATTTTAATGTTAGGAATTTTCAAGAAAGAGCAGCAATTAATGCACCCATTCAAGGCTCTGCTTCAGAGATTATGAGGCTTGCAATGATTAGACTTGATAAAAAATTTGAAAGTTTAAAAAACAATAAGTCAAAAATATTATTACAAATACACGATGAATTAATTTTTGAAGTCCCAGAAAAAGAAGTAAAAACTATAACAAAAATTATTCAAGAAGAAATGACCAGTGTTACAGAAAGTGATTTACACTCGTTTTCAACACCCTTAACAGTAGATGTAAATACAGGGGATAATTGGGGAATACTGCATTAATTAATGAGCATTGCCTAAATTAGAACAATTTAGTATTTTTAAAGTAGTTTATGCATACACAAACAATAGCACTAATCGATGATGACAGAAATATACTTACAAGTATAAGTATCGCTCTTGAAAAAGAAGGCTTTAAAGTTCAAACCTATATTGATGGAGAAAGCGCTTTAATTGGTCTTGCTAGAACACCACCTGACTTAGCAGTAATCGATATTAAGATGCCAAAAATGGATGGAGAAGAACTTTTAAAAAAATTAAGAAAAAAAACATCCTTACCAGTAATTTTTTTAACATCCAAAGATGATGAGATTGATGAATTATTAGGCTTAAAATTAGGTGCGGATGATTTTATGAAAAAATCTGGAGGATTTTCAATAAAGGTTCTAATTGAAAGGATTCGAGTTCAGCTTAGAAAAAAAGATATCGATAATAATCTTGAAGATACAAAAAATATTATTTCACATGGGAAGCTCAGACTTGATCCTTCACAGCTTGAATGTGAATGGGATAGCAAACCATTGCCAGATAAACTTACCACTACAGAGTTCCTAATAGTTAAAGAGTTAGCTAAAAGACCAGGAATAATTAAAGAGAGAGCACAGTTAATGGATATTGCCTATAGAGAAGACACTGACATTGAAGACAGAACTATAGATAGTCATGTTAAAAGAATAAGAAAAAAATTTAAGAAAGTTGATCCTGATTTTTCCGCAATAGAGACCAGATATGGCAGTGGATACAGATGGAACGTTAGTTAATGTTCAATAATTTTATTAAAAATTTGTCCATCCTAAAAAAATTTTTATTCATAAATTTAATAATTTTTTTAGTTATTGGTTGTTTAACTCTTTTATATATACAAAATGTTAAACCTAATTTGATTCTAAAAAAAACAGTTAATCATATTCAAATAATTGATAATACAATCGATCATATTTTAAGACTTGATATAAAGTTTGAAGAAGAAGACATTAGAAGATTTTTATTTTCAACAAGATTTTTATTTCAAAATTTAGATAGAGTCATTCTATT
>CAJQRZ010000029.1 GCA_905612435.1 uncultured Candidatus Pelagibacter sp. | reverse complement strand
TTTTCTAATAATCCAATATTTTTTATTTCAACACTACTTGTTAGTCTATATAAATCGTAATGTTCGATTATAAAGCTTCCTACATCATATTCATTTACTAAATTAAATGTTGGACTTGTAACTTCTGTTGGTTTTAATTGATTATTTTTTTGAAAACTATTGATTAAATACTTTATAAAAGTTGTTTTTCCAACTCCTATTTCTCCATATAAAAAAACTATATCTCCTTTTTTTAATACTCGTGAAAAATTTTCAGCTAATTCAGCTGTCTTAACTTCTAAAGAGATATCTATTATTTCGCTATTAGTAGCGATAGGCATTCGGTTTAAACGGACCTTCTGTTCCAACACTTATATAATCTGCTTGATCCTTTGATAGTTTTGTAAGTTTTGCTCCAACCTTTTTTAAATGTAACATTGCAACTTTTTCATCTAAGTTTTTAGGTAATACATAAACTTTATTTTCGTAATTTTTATAGTTTTTCCAAAGTTCTATTTGTGCAATAACTTGATTTGTAAATGATGCACTCATTACAAAACTTGGGTGTCCTGTTGCGCATCCTAAATTAACTAATCTACCTTCTGCTAAAAGAATAATTCTTTTTCCACCATTTAATTCTATCTCATGGACTTGTGGTTTAACTTCTGTCCATTTATAGTTTTTTAAAGCATCCACTTGAATCTCGTTATCAAAGTGACCAATATTACATAATATTGCTCTATCTTTCATATTTCTCATATGATCGGCAGTTACGATATCCTTGTTACCCGTTGCTGTCACCACTATATCTGCTTTATCAATTGCCTCATCCATTAAAACCACTTCATACCCTTCCATTGCTGCCTGGAGCGCACAAATAGGGTCTGCTTCTGTAACCATAACTCTAGCACCACTTTGTCTTAATGATGCAGCGCTACCTTTTCCAACATCTCCGAAACCTGCAACGATAGCAACTTTACCAGACATCATTACGTCTGTGGCTCTTCTAATTCCATCAACTAAACTTTCTCTACAACCATATAAATTATCAAATTTTGATTTTGTAACCGAATCATTAACATTTATCGCAGGTATCATAAGAGAATTATTTTTTTCCATTTTGTTCAAGGCTTTGATTCCTGTTGTTGTTTCTTCTGAAACACCTTTAATGTCTTTTAATAAATCTTTATAATCGTTATGCATGATTGCTGTTAAGTCGCCCCCATCATCTAATAACATGTTTGCTTTCCAATCTTTTTTGCCTTCAATTGTTTGTTTTATGCACCACAAGTATTCTTCTTCTGTTTCACCTTTCCATGCAAAAACAGGTATTCCGGCTTTAGCTATTGCTGACGCTGCATGATCTTGTGTTGAAAAAATATTGCAAGATGACCACCTAACCTCTGCACCAAGATTAACTAAAGTCTCAATTAAAACAGCAGTTTGGATTGTCATATGAAGACAACCTAAAATTTTTGCTCCTTTTAAAGGCATTTTTCCCTGGTATTCTTCTCTTAATGCCATCAATCCTGGCATTTCACTTTCTGCTATAGAAATTTCTTTTCTTCCAAATTCAGCTAGTGATATATCTTTAACTTTAAAATCATCCATTGCTCGATTTTATACAATAAAAAATTGATTAATCAACTTATGATTAAGGTTTAGGGAACACAATTTCTACATTTGCACCTTTTTGTTCAACATTATTAGAGGCGTTAATAGTGGCACCATGCAAATCTACAAGGTTTTTTACAATATTTAATCCTAAACCAGAATGTTCACCGAAAGATTCTGGTCTATTACTGTAAAATCTATCAAATATTTTTTTTGTGCTTGTTTCCTTGAACCCTTTACCCTCATCAATAACTCTTAAGATAATCTTTTCATTCTCGTTTTTATAAATTTCAACTGAAATATTTTTATGATCATCACTAAATGAAATTGAATTATCTAATAAATTTGCAATAATTTGCTCTATTCTATTCTCTATTCCATAAATGAAATATTCTTCTTGGTTGTTTGGGTCATTTAAAATTATCTTAATGCCTCTTTTTGCTTCATAAATATTATTAAAATCATCCACTACTGATCTTGCAATTAATTTAAGATTAATTTTTTTCATTTTTTCTCTACTTAAAGCAACTTCATCTTTTAACATTTGAGAATAGTCAGTAATCAATCTTTCAATTCTTTCAACATCATGATTAAGAATATCAATTAATTTGCTTCTTTGTGCTTGATCTTCAGTTTCATATAATATTTCTGAAGCACTTTTTAAAGATGTTAATGGATTTCTTATTTCATGAACTAAATCTGTTGAAAAGTTCTCTGCGTGAGAAATTCTTTTTTGAAGTTCATGTGTCATATCATCTAAAGAATTTGATAATGCACCCAGTTCATCATTTCTACTTTTGAGTTCATTTATGTTTGTTTTCTTTC
>CAJQRZ010000028.1 GCA_905612435.1 uncultured Candidatus Pelagibacter sp. | reverse complement strand
AAAGAGTTTAAGGTTTATATTGTTGTAACGGGTATGCACATGATAGGAAGATTTGGTTACACTTATTCTGAAGTTACAAAAGTAATTAAATCTAAAATTATTAAGTTTAAAAACCAATTATTAGGAGATAATTTAGAAATAATTTTAACCAAAACAACAGAAAAATTTTCTAAAATTGTAAATAAAATTAATCCAGACTTAATAATTATTCATGGAGATAGAGTTGAAACTTTAGCTTGTGCTGTAGTGGGATCCTTAAATCATATATTAACAGCTCATATTGAGGGGGGTGAAGTATCAGGAACTATTGATGATACAATTAGACATGCAGTAACAAAACTAAGTCATATTCATTTCGTAGGAACAAAAAATGCTAAAGATAGAATAATAAAGATGGGAGAAATTAATAATCATATATTTAATGTGGGATCTCCAGATATTGATATTATGATTAATAAAAAATTACCTACAATTAAAAATGTAAAAAGAAGATATGCAATAAAATTTAACAATCATGCTATTTTACTTTGGCATTCAGTAACATCTAAAATTAAGACTCTCAAAGAAGATACGAGCAAACTAATTAACTTTGCAATCAAATTAAAGCAAAATTTTATTATTATTTATCCAAATAATGATCCAGGAAGTAAAATTATTTTAGATTGTTATAGTAAGATAAATAATAAGAGGTTTAAAATTATGAAAAATCTTAGATTTGAAAGCTTTCTAACACTGCTGAATAAATCTAAATTTATTATTGGAAACTCAAGCTCAGCCATCTATGAAGCACCTGTATTTGGAACACCAAGTATTAATATTGGTGATAGACAAAATAAAAGAATAAAAAGTAAATTAATTAAAAACTTAGAAGTTGATCAACTTGACACTTCTATATTACATAATTTTTTAAAATCATATAAACCTGTTAAAAAAAGACTTTATGGCTATGGAGACAGTGATAAAAAGTTTTTAAAAATATTACTTAAAGAAAGTTTTTGGGAAATTCCAAAGCAAAAATTTTTTTCAGATAATATAATTAATTAAAAATCATTCAATTTTTTTTTAATTGAATAAAAATCAGTATTTATAGTATGTCTAAGTTTATATTTTAATTGTTTTTCAAACATTTTTTTAAAATTATTTTCTAAAAAATTAAATTTTTTTAGTGATTGTAAACTTTTATACCAAAAGTATTTTTCGTCTACACTTCTCATTCTAGCTTCAAAAAATGGTGAATGCTGCTCCGGACCTATCGCGGTCTTTACTTTAGCTAGAATCAACCAAATAAATAAAAAAATTTTTGCTCTTTCTATATTTTTTTTGCTTAACTTATTAACTTTGTTAATATTTTTTAATAAATTTTTATAATGCAATATATTTTTAGGAAGAATGGTAAATTTACAGTGTGTATAGTATGATTTTTCAGAAACAATAGAGGGAATACCAAAAGAAGGATATTCTAGTCCAACAGTGCCATGAATTGTTACAGCAACATCGGTAATTTTTTTCAATGAAGTAGGATTTATATTTAAGGGAGAAAGTCTAATATGACTATGATTTATCTCTATATCTTTAATAATTTTAGTAAAATTAATTTTAGTCTTATATCTACTTTCATTAGGATGCAGTCTAATTAACCAATTAACATTTTTAACATTTTTAATAATTTTTAATGTGTTAATTACCCAGCTAGAATTATCTTTAAATAGATTTTTTCTACCATGTTGAAAATTTCCATCAATTAAATAAGGCATAAAAATAGTTATAATTTTTTTATTTTTATCCCATTTGTAAATTTTACAAACCTGATCTCTATCCATTGATTCAAGCTCTCCAATTTTAACAGACTTAATTTTAAAATTAACATTTTCATTTTTTTTCCAGTGAGCAACTGATTTTTTAGTTTGCTGTACATAATGTGACCAAGCTCTCCCATATAATTTTTGTTTAAATTGGTTTTTGTAAAAATTTTCTATTCTTCTTAAGGATTTAATTTTATTATCTTTTATTATTAAATTTAAAAGTTTATTTGAAAACTTATTTTTATTGTCATATCTTTGATTAAATTTATTATATATCTTTACAGTCATATAGTCCGTTCCAAGATTTGTGAAAACTTTTTTTCCTTTTTTTAAAGTTTTTTGAAATAATATGCTGTAGGGTATGAATTGCCTTTCTCCCTGAACTACTTTCGTTATTTTTTCTGCTTTAAATAAATTGTTTAAAAGATCATTTGTGTAAATAGCTTCAGATAAAAATATAATCATTTTTAATTTGATTTTTTCAGAAGTTGGAATTCTAGTATATCTTATAAAAGTATCGTAAGAAGTTAACCCAATATCAATACCTTCTATTTTAAAAGTACATAAATTTTTAGTAGTTTTAAAATGATTTGCGATAAATAATGCTTTGATTAAGTATTTGCATCTTTGAATAATATTTCCATAATTAAGATAATAAAATTTTTTAACTCCAAAACTACGGAATATAACTT
>CAJQRZ010000027.1 GCA_905612435.1 uncultured Candidatus Pelagibacter sp. | reverse complement strand
AAAACTAACATAAATCACCTAGCAAAAAATACAAAAAGCTATCAACTAATAAAAAGTGTTTTAAATGATAATGCAAAAGGCATTTACCAAGGTAAAATTTATGTGGATGCCAAAGCTCAAAAAACAAATGGTTATCAACTTAGCAAAGCTCTATTATTAAATGAGAATACAGAATTTGATGGAAAACCAGAACTTGAAATTTATGCTGATGATGTAAAATGCTCTCATGGAGCGACATCTGGAAATTTAGATGAAGATGCAATATTTTATTTGATGTCTCGTGGTTTAAGTCATCAACAATCAAAAGAACTATTAATTAATGGTTTTCTATTGGATGCAGTTGAAAAAATTACAGATTTAGAAATTAAAAATTTAATTAAAGATATGATAGGAATTGCAGAATGAGTATATCAAATATAAAAAAAGAATTTCCAATATTTAATAACAAGATTCACAATAATGACCTTGTGTATCTTGATAGTGCTAACTCATCTCAAAAACCTAAATCTGTAATTGACAGAGTAAATAAATTTTATACTAATGAATTTTCTAATACAGGTAGAAGTGTTCATTATTTAGCTGTAGCAGCAACTAATCTTTATGAAAATACACGATCTTCTGTTCAAAAGTATATTAACGCTAAAGATAAAAATGAAATTGTTTTTACAAAAGGTGCAACAGAAGCAATCAATTTAGTTGCTAACACTTTTGGTCAAAATTTTTTAGAAGAAGGAGATGAAATTCTTATAACTGAGTTAGAGCATCATTCAAATTACATTCCCTGGCATTTTTTAAGAAAGTCTAAAGGAATTAAAATTGAATTTGCAGATGTTAATGATGATGGTGAAGTTACACTTGAAAATATTGAAAAAAAAATTACACCCAAAACTAAATTAATTGCAATTACACATTTATCTAATGTTACAGGAGCAATTTTACCTATTAAAGAAATTACTGAACTTGCACATTCTAAAGGAATAACAGTTTTAGTGGATGGATGCCAAGGTGCGCCTCATTTAAAACTTGATATGCAAGATTTAGACTGTGATTTTTATGCTATCTCATGCCATAAAATGTATGGTCCTACTGGATTGGGAATACTGTATGCTAAGAAAAAATGGTTAGAAAAACTACCTCCTTATCAAGGTGGAGGTGGAATGATTAAAGAAGTTAAAAAAGATAGTGTTTCATATGGAGATCTTCCTAACAAATACGAAGCAGGAACAATGGCAACAGCTCAAGTAATAGCTTTTGATCAATCTATAAAATTTTTAGAAAAAATAGGAATAGAAAATATAGTTAAACATGAACAAGAATTAATTGAATATGGTCAAGAAATATTAAGAAAAAATAATTTAGTAAAATTAATTGGTAATCCAAAAAATAGAGGTGCCGTTTTATCTTTTACTATAAAAGGTGTTCATCCACATGATATAGCTACAATATTAGATGAAGATGGTGTTGCAATAAGAGCTGGACATCATTGCTGTCAAATACTCCATGATAAATTGGGAATATCAGCAAGTGCTCGCGCATCATTAGGAGTTTACAATACAAAAGAAGATTTAGATCAACTCAATTCATCTATCAATAACTGTAAAAAAATTTTTAATTTATAATGAATATTAAAGAGCTTTATCAAGAAATTATTTTAGAACATGGAAAGAACCCAAGAAATTTGAGAAAGACAGACAATTTTAATAAAGATGCAAAAGGGAACAATCCTTTGTGTGGCGACAATGTTCATATTTATTTAAAACTGGATAAAAAAAAGAAAGTAGAAGATATATCGTTTGAGGGTAGTGGTTGTGCTATTTCAATGGCTTCAGCTTCTATTATGACAGATTTAATGAAAGGAAAAGAAGAGCCTGAAGTTAAGGAAATTGTTAATGATTTTTTAGGAATGATTAAAGAAAATCCAGAATTAGAGTCAAAAAATTTAAAGGATGATGAAAAAACTAGATTGATGTGTTTATCTGGTGTCAAACAATATCCAATGAGAGTAAAATGTGCAACACTATCTTGGCATACCTTAATATCTGCTATTGACAATGCACAAGAAGAAATTAATACTGAAAAATTAGATTAACTATGGAAACTAAAGAAAAAATAATTGAAGAGATCAGAAAAATTTATGATCCAGAAATACCAGTTAATATTTATGAATTGGGTTTAATTTATGACATTAAAGTAGAAAATAAAAATACTGCAAAAGTAAAAATGACGTTAACTTCCCCTAATTGTCCTGTAGCAGAAAGTTTACCACAAGAAGTTAAAAATAGTATAATGCAAGTTGAAGAAATTGAAAATGTAGACCTTGATTTAGTTTGGGATCCTCCTTGGGATAAAGATATGATGTCTGAAGCAGCTAAATTAGAATTAAATTTATAATGAATCAAATAATTAAATTAAGTGATAACGCTGCAAACAGAATAAAAGAAATTATGTCTGGCATAGAACCGGCTTCTGTAGGAGTAAGAGTAGCAGTTAAATCTGGTGGCTGTGCAGGCATGTCTTATGTTATGGAGTATGCTAAAGAAGTTAATCCGAATGACGAAGTCATTGAAGATAAAGGTGTTAAGGTTTTTGTAGACGCTGCTGCAGTTATGTATCTACTTGGAACTGAAATGGACTATAAGAAAGAAGAATTTTCATCATCATTTGTATTCAATAATCCCAATGAATCTGAGCGTTGTGGATGTGGAGAGTCCTTTAAAATCTAGTATAAATTTAATGCATATCAGCATTGCATAAATTGCATATCTATAGTATAATTAAGATATGAACAAATTTGAATTTAAAAATCTTGTAAAAAATTTAGAAAAATCTTTAAAAGAAAGATCTTTTTTTAAAAACCTTCGCAAAGAAGTAAATACTGGTGCCAATGGAACACAAGATTATGTTGTTAAAAAAGGAATTAACAAAAATAAAATTGCTACAACTAGGCAGTAATCTTCTCTAACTACTGTAATACATTTCAAATTCAACAGGATGAGGAGCGTGCTCAAACTTATGTATCTCTTCAAACTTTAATGCAATGTAAGCATCGATTTGATCATCGGTAAATACACTCCCTTGAGTTAAAAACTCTCTATCTTTATCTAAACTCTCCATTGCTTCTCTTAAAGATCCACACACGGTAGGAATATTTTTTACTGCTTCTGGTGAAAGATCATACAAGTTTTCATCAAAAGATTTACCTGGATTAATTTTATTTTTAATTCCATCAAGACCAGCCATAAGCATTGCAGCAAAAGTTAAGTAAGGGTTGCCAGCAGCATCAGGAAATCTTATCTCACATCTAGCACCATTTTTACTTAAAGTAATTGGAATCCGGCAAGAAGCAGATCTATTTCTTGCAGAGTAAGCAAGTAAAACGGGTGCTTCAAACCCTGGAATTAATCTTTTGTAACTATTTGTAGTAGAGTTGGCAAAAGCATTTATAGCTTTTGCATGTTTTAATATACCACCAATGTAATGCAGCGCTGTTTGAGATAACCCAGCATAAGCATCACCTGAGAAGACTGGCGTTTTACCTTTCCAAATAGATTGATGAATGTGCATCCCTGATCCGTTATCCCCAGCAATTGGTTTAGGCATAAATGTTGCTGTTTTTCCAAATGAGTGAGTTACCATTTGAACTACATATTTATACAATTGAACATTGTCAGCTTGATCAACTAAAGTTCCATAATACATACCGAGTTCATGCTGACTAGGAGCTACTTCGTGATGGTGTTTTTCTACTTTAATTCCAACTTCTCTTAAACTTTTTAAATATTCACTTCTCATATCTTGCTCACTATCAACAGGAGGAACTGGAAAATATCCACCTTTTACAGGTGGTCTATGTCCCATATTACCACTAGGATATTCAGTTCCTGAATTATAAGGACCCTCTTTACTATCTATTTTAAAACCAGTATTATTAGGATCATTGTTAATTCTCACATCGTCAAATACAAAAAATTCTGGCTCAGGTCCAAAGAAAGCTTTGTCGCCAACACCAGTTTTTTTTAAATATGTTTCAGCCTTTTTAGCTATTCCCCTTGGATCTCTTTCGTATGGAGTTCTTTTGACAGCGTCTAGAATGTCACAGAAAAGAATTAATGTATTATGAGAAGTAAAAGGATCCATAATCATTTTTGAAGTATCTGGTTTTAAAATCATATCAGACTCATTAATAGCTTTCCAACCAGCAATAGAAGAACCATCAAAAAAAACACCATCGTTTATCATTTCTTCGTCAACAATAGTTGCATCCATAGTTAAATGTTGAAGTTTCCCTTTTGTATCTGTAAATCGTAAATCTACAAATTCTGCTTCTTTTTCTTTTATGAATTTTAAAACATCTTTAGCGCTCATATATCCTCCTATATAAATCTTGTTAGGGTTTATTATCAAAAAAACATTAGTTATTATTGCTTATTTAATAAATAGCACCTATGCATTTTTTACATGTGTATTAGACTGTTAAATGTGAAATTATCAATCAATTGTTAGTTGAAATATGAGTTTATTAGATAAGGAAGCAGTTAAAAGAGCCAAAAAAGCACTTAAAGATTTTGATGAATCGCTAACTGTAATTGTTTTAGAAGATACAGCAAGAACTGCAAAAGAAGCAGCTTCATCTTTAAAATGTGAAGTAGGGGCAATAGTTAAGAGTTTATTATTTAGAACCGAAGATTATTTTGTTTTATCTTTAGTTGCAGGGGATAAAAGATGTTCTTTAAATAAGTTAAAAAAAATAACCAATAAAAAAAATATTTCAATGGCAAGTCCTGAAGAGGTAAAAAATCAAACTGGTTATACAATAGGAGGTGTTTCACCTGTAGGACATTTAAAGCTAGTAAAAATTTTGATAGATAGCTCGCTAGAAAGATTTAAAGATCTTTATGCAGCAGCAGGTCATCCAAACTGCGTTTTTAAGATAGGTTTTAAAAACCTTCAAAAAATTACAAATGGTGAAGTTAAAGAATTAACTGAATGAGACAACCAAAAGTAATTGATTACATATTATTAACTTTCTTAGCTTTGATTTGGGCTTCAGCTTTTTTTAATATTAAAATCGCAACTTATTCTTATGGGCCGGTTACTATTGCCTTTTTACGAGTTTTTTTTGGTGCAATACCAGTATTATTATTGTGTTCATATAAAAAAATTAAAATAGAAGCTTTTTCAAAAGATTGGCATTGGTTTGCTATGATAGGGTTTATTAATTTGGTAGCACCATTCTTTTTAATAGCCTATGGAGTAAAATCAGTACAAAGTAATTTAGCTGCAATTTTAATGTCTACTACACCATTAAGCTCAACAATATTAGGTCATTTTTTTACCAAAAATGAAAAATTTAATTTTATAAAAACATTTGGAATTTTAATTGGCTTTTCAGGAATTGTTTATTTATTTTCAGATAATCTATTAATAAATGATAGTAATTTTATTTCTGCATTATTAATCTTATTAGGCTCTACTTGTTATGTAGTTGGTGGAGTATTAACACTTAAAATAAGTAAAAAAAAAAATGAAAATGTAACAGGATCAATATTGATTTGGGCGATAATAATTTTAATACCATTAGTGTGTTTTATTGAAAAACCCTGGACTTTAAAACCAAGTATTGAATCTACAATATCTGTAATCTATTTAGGAGTTGTATCTACAGGTTTAGCTTGGCTGCTTAGATTTAGAATTTTAAAAAAAAATGGCTTAATATTTCAATCTCAAGTTTCTTATTTAATTCCAATATTTGGAATGATTTTAAGCTATATATTTTTAAAAGAAATGATTACTCCTAAAATCTTAGTATCATTAGGTGCGGTAGCAGTAGGACTTTACTTTGTTAGACTGAGTAAGATTTCTAATTAGTTACTTAAGTTTTGCAAACTCTTTAATATGAGCCGGTTTGGTCTCACAACAGCCACCTAAAATTGTTGCACCTGCGTCTTTAAATTTTTTAGCAAATTTGAACATTTTTTCTGGAGTAAGATCTTTTCTTTGACCTAAAAATTCATTTGGATTTCCATTACTTTTTGTAAATTTGGCAATGTATCCATCTTTTGCAATTGTTGTTACAAAAGCATTAAGTTTAAAACCAAAAGGAACATTTAAATTTTTAATTTCATTTAAGTTTTTTTCATAGTTTTCAGGTGAAACACAAGAAAGCATTAAACCTAGTAAATTTTTATGTTCAATTTTATTAATAATATCAGAAATACTTTCATTACTGGGCAACTTAGTTCCTTCAGAAATATGAACACCGATTAAGTAAGGTTTATTAAAATCTTTTATAGCCTCAATTCCTAATCTAAACTCTTTTACACTGCTCAATACATCAAAATAAAAAAAATCAACAAAGGGATCTAAAATTTTAGCTTGATCATAGAAATTATTCTCAATTATTTCATCGTCTCTTGTGTCAGCCTCGTATGTATTATTTTGAGGTGGTAAGCCACCAGCAATTAAGACATGAGGGTTTAATTTTTTAGCCTTCATAGCTATTTCACCTGCTTTTTTATTTAAAGATTCAAATTTTTCTTCAATATTATTGTCATGTAGTCTTTTTCTTCTTAGTGTAAAAGTGTTTGTTACAATAACTTCAGCACCAGATTTTATAAAATCTAAATGTGTATCTAATAAAAGTGAGTGATATTTTTCTTGTATTAGAGCATTTGCACTCCAAAGAGTTCCATTAGGTTCCATTCCTCTTGCTAATAATTCTTGACCCATTCCTCCATCTAAAATTCTTGTTTTTTTAAAAAAATCTTTATTCATTTTATTGCTTACTTTTTAGCATTTCAATATTACATAAAGTACATAACAAAACACAACTATCTTTACCAATTATATAATGATTTCTATTTTAGCAGTTAAAGCTACTAACAAGAATAAAATCAGTAAATGTTTTATATAAAAAGTAAGTAGATTTGTAAATTATTTTTTAAAGATAATTTTAGCATTAAAAGAAAATGATCTTCTTTCTCCTTCCACATTAAACGGGTAAGTGGAATGCATTAAGTAGTTTGGAAATATCATAAGATCACCAACTTTTGGATTCAAATTATAAATACTTTTGCTTAAAAAATTTTTTTGACCATTTATAAAATCAATTGTTCCATTCGTTTTAATTTTTTTATTTTTAACCATATAATTTTGGTTCATATTTTTTGGAACCTTAAGATATCCAACGCCAGAAAGTTGTTCGTCATGGTAATGAATTGGATTATATTCATTTTTAAACTGCCTAACTACCCAAAGGTTTATTATTTTTATTTCCTTGATCTTATTTAAATCTGATTTAATTAAATATTTTTTGATATTTCGAATTAATTCTTTAGATAAGTTTTTTTTAATAAAGTTATTAGAAATTTTAATTTCACTTTTAATTTGACTAACAAGTTTAGAGCTGTAATCATTTTTTTTATTTATAATAGATTTATCAATTTGATTATTTATAGTTCTAATAATATTTTTTGATAATTTACCCTTTCCTAATGAGGGTCCAAATGGCTTAAAACTTTTCATAATTTTATTACATTATACAGATTTTAATTAAATGTTATATCAACAACTTAAGGCCCATCTTAGCTGCAACAAATATTACAAGTCCAGCAGTTACCAAGATTAATATTCTTGTTGGAAATATTTTTAGATTTAAAAAATTGCCTATTTGTCCACCTATAAAAACTGCTAAAAAAAGAAACCAATAATTATGAATTTCAGTTAAAACTAGGTTTTTTGTTAATTGACCACTAATTCCAGAAATAGAATTTATTAATATAAATATCGATGCCGTTGTAACAATATGTTTGGGTTTGCCTGCTTTTATTAAAAATAGTATTGGACTTAAAAAAATACCACCACCAATACCTACAATACCGGAAATAAAACCTAAAATTCCGCCGATTATAATAGAAATGAGATTTGGTATTTTTCTGTAAGTTTGATTTGGGTCATCATATGATTTAAATTTAAAAAATAATAAAAATCCTGCTAATGCTAAAACTATAAAAAGTAAAATTTCAAAAAAACTTTTTTCTATTGGAAGTGATCCGCCAATAAAAGCGAAAGGGATTGAACCTATTAAATAAGGTAATAATAATTTTAGATTAAGATTGCCCGCTTTAGTATAATTAAAGCAATTTCCAGAAACGACAATTATGTTACAACAAAGAGCAATTACAGGAAAAATATAATATGGAATTTTCCATATTAATAAAAGAGCCAAATATGTAGATCCACCACCAAATCCTACACTTGAATACAAAATTGATGTTACAAAAAATAAAATTGACAATATAATCATTATAATTAATTTAAATTTATGATTGTAAATATAGCACTTTTAACAGTTACAGACACTAGAACTTTAGAGAACGATAAATCAGGTTCTATTCTAGTAAATAAGATTAAAGAAGCTAAACATAAATTAACAGATAGAAAGATTTGCAAAGATAATAAAAAAGATATTATTATAATCTTAAGAGAATGGATTATTAAAAAAAATATAGATGTTATTATTACAACAGGTGGAACTGGCTTAACGGGAAGAGATATCACCCCTGAAGCTGTAAATGAAATTGCTGACAAACATATCCCAGGTTTTGGAGAAGTGTTTAGAACAATTAGCCTTAAAACAGTTGGCACATCAGCAATACAATCTAGAGCATGTGCGGTACTAGCTAACGGAAAATATATTTTTGTACTACCTGGTTCATCTGGAGGTGTGACTGACGCTTGGGATGGAATTTTAAAATATCAATTAGATATAAATCATAAACCTTGTAATTTTGTAGAATTGTTTCCACGGTTAAAAGAAAAGTAAAACTAATTTTTCTGTCTAGTGGCTATGTAAACACCAAGTGTCGCAATACCAAATCCAAATATATCTATTGTACTTAAATATTCATTTAAGAATATCCAGGCCATAATGGCAGATGTGGGGGGCACTAAAAAGAAAAGAGTTACAGTTTTGCTTGCAGAGCCTTTATTAAGTAAATACATTAATATAGAAAATGCCCCAAAAGATACTAGAATAATTTGATGACTAATAGCTATTATAAAAGTTGATGTAAAATCTATAAATGGTTTTTCAAAAAGTAAAATAATTAAAGCATGAAATAAAAAACCACCAATAGCTTGGTACATATTACTTACTGGCAGAGGTAAATTGTTTGTGATTTTTTTTTGCCATAAGGTTGCTGCAGTTACAGATATCAAAGAAATAAATGTTGCTATAACACCAATAGTCGGAAGATTAGATCCAATATCAAATCCTAAAACTAAAATTGCACCAAAAAAACCTAAGAGAACTCCAACCCATTGCCTCCATGTAACTTTTTCATTTAACAGAGGACCAGCCAAGCAATTGGTTAGTATTGGCTGTAATGTTACTATTAACGCAGCTATTCCAGCTGGTAAACCTTTTGAAATCGAAAAAAAAACTCCTCCTAAGTAAATACCATGGAATAAAATTCCACTAATAACTGAATTAAATAGATTTTTTTTTGAAGTAATGATTTTATTTTTTTTATAAATTGCAAATAAAAAAAAACCAAATGAAACAAGGAAAAACCTAAAACAAAGTGCAGCAAATGGACTGCTATTATCTACAATAGGTTTAGTTGTTATAAATGCTGAAGACCAAAGAATAATAAATATTAGTGGAAACAGTCTAATCATAAAATAGAAAAAATTTATTTTTGATATTTCTCTTTCCACTCAGAATATGGCATTCCATAAACGTGCTCTCTTGCATCAGAATCTGTAATTTTAATTCCTTTTTTTTCAGCCTCTTCTTTGTACCATTTAGATAAACAATTTCTGCAGAACCCTGCAAGATTCATTAAATCTAAGTTTTGAACATCTTTTCTTTCTTTAAGATGATTAATTAATCTTTCAAATGCAGCTGATTGTAATTCTTTTTTTGTATTATCATCCATATCTAATTAGTATATAAATTATTAATGAAACTTATTGGATCATATCAAATTAATTTAAAAAAACAAAAAGTTTGGGATGCTTTAAATGACTCAGAGATATTAAAGAAAGCAATACCTGGATGTGAAGAACTTAAAAAAAATTCTGATACAGAATTTACGGCAACTGCAACAAATAAAATTGGTCCATTTAATGCAACATTTACAGGAGAAATAGAATTAAAAGATCTTAATCCACCAAATAGCTACAAAATATCAGGTTCAGGTAATTCACCTGTTGGATTTGCATCAGGGGAAGCCAGTGTAAACCTTGAAGATTATGAAAGTGGAACAAAGCTTAGTTATATTATTGAGGCAAATGTTGGTGGAAAAATAGCACAAGTTGGTTCAAGATTAATTGATATGACTGCAAAGAAAATGGCAGATATATTTTTTGGAAAATTTGCAGAATTAATTGAACCTCAGTCAAAAGTAATTAAATCGGATAATAAAGTTGAAAACCAATTTTCAATCAAAAAAAATAATACCAAAACCTTAAGTAAAATATTAGTTTATTTATTGATTGTAATTTTCCTATCAATTGTAGGTTATTATTTTCTAGCATAAGTAGAAAGTTTATTTTTTTCACCTTGAGTAAGCCTCATCGTTATGATGTAATTTGTTATTACTAATTAATCGAGAAGGAGAGAGCTTGATGATAAGAGTAACTATAGAAGTTAACGGTAAAAAAGTAAGTAAAGACGCACCTGACCACACTATCTTGTCAGTTTTTCTAAGAGATAATTTAAATTTAACAGGTACACATGTTGGATGCGATACTAGCCAATGTGGAGCATGCGTTGTTCATGTTGATGGTAAATCAATCAAAAGTTGTTCAACGTTAGCAGTAGATATTAATGGTTCGAAAGTAACTACGATAGAGGGATTGGCTAAAGAAGGAAAAATGCATCCAATGCAAGAAGCATTTAAAAAGATGCATGGACTACAATGTGGTTTTTGCACACCGGGAATGGTTATGAGTGCAATTGATTTATTACAAAATAAAAAAAATCCAAGCGATTCAGAAATTAGAGAATGGTTAGAAGGTAATATCTGTAGATGTACTGGATATCAAAATATTGTAGCTGCAGTTAAAGAAGCAGCTTCAAAAATGTAATTAAAGGAGACAAAAAATATGGCTAGTTTAGTAGGTTCAAGAGTAGAAAGAAAAGAGGATAAAAGACTATTAACAGGTAAAGGAAGATACACTGCTGATATTAATATTTCGAACCAAACCTACGCTGCATTTGTAAGATCTCCACATGCAAGAGCAAAAATTAAAAAAGTAGATACATCTAAAGCTCTAAAGGCTTCAGGTGTTGTAAGTATTTTAACAGGTGAAGAAATTGCGAATGATAAAATTGGTGGCTTAATTGCAGGTTGGGCAATTAGAAGCGAGGATGGTTCTGAGATGAAAGTTCCAGCTAATCCTCCTTTAGCTAAAGATAGTGCAAACTTTGTAGGAGAACCGATAGCTGTTGTTTTTGCAGAATCTCTTGATGAGGCTAAAGCTGCTGCAGATTTAGTTAATGTTGATTATAAAATTTTAAAGGGTGTGATCAATACAGCTGATGCAATGAAAGGTGAAACTATTCATGAGGGAATAGATAAAAATCTTTGTTACGATTGGCTTTTAGGTGATAGAAAAGCCGTTGAAGAAGCTTTTGCCAAAGCTGACAAAATTATAAAAGTAGATTTAATTAATAACAGATGCGTTCCTAACGCGATGGAACCAAGAGCATGCGTGGTAGATTATAATACTGCATCTGAAGAAATAACTTTATATACAACAAGTCAAAACCCGCATCTCTCAAGATTGATAATGTCAGCATTTGGTGGTGTGGCACCTGAAAATAAATTAAGAGTAGTTGCCCCAGATGTTGGTGGTGGTTTTGGTTCAAAAATTAACGTCTACAATGAAGAAATCGTTTGTAGTTGGGCTTCAAAAAAAATTGAAAGGCCAATTAAATGGGTTGCAGAAAGAACAGAATCTTTTTTAACAGACACTCATGGAAGAGATCATGTTACTCATGCTGAACTTGCAATAACTAATGAAGGTAAATTTTTAGCATTTAAAAATGAAACAACTGCAAACCTTGGAGCTTACGCAAGAGTATTTGGAACTGTAACGCCAACATATCTATTTGGACCTTGTGCAACTGGTGTTTATATAATTCCAGCAGCTTATACCAATGTCAAAGCAGTTTACACAAATACAGCTCCAGTTGATGCATACAGAGGAGCTGGAAGACCAGAAGCAACATACACAATTGAAAGATTAGTTGAAAAAGCTGCAATGGAACTTGGCATTGATAGAACAGAGATAAGAATGAGAAACTTTCCAACAGAATTTCCATTTAAACAAACATTAGTTCACACAGTAGACTCAGGTGATTACGTTGCAGGTTTAGAAAAAGCTAAACAAATGTCTGACTATGCTGGGTTTGAAGAGAGAAGAAAAAAATCAGTAGCTAATGGAAAATTAAGAGGAATAGGAGTTTCATCCTATTTTGAAGCTTGTGGAATTGCACCCTCTGCAGTTGTTATGTCATTAGGATGTGGTGTTGGGCTATGGGAATCTTCAGAAGTTAGATTTAATCCCACAGGACAAGTTTCAGTTTTCACAGGAGCACACAGTCATGGTCAAGGTCATGATACTACATTTGCTCAAATTGCAGCAGATGAGTTAGGAATATCACTTGAAGCAGTTGATGTAGTTCACGGAGACACTGACAAAGGAACATTTGGAATGGGAACTTATGGATCTAGATCATTAGCGGTTGGAGGAATAGCAATTGTAAATGCATGTAGAAAAATTGTAGCTAAAGGAAAAAGAGTTGCTGCAAAAATGCTTGAAGTAAGTGAAGATGAAATAGACTTTAAAGATGGTGAGTTTGTTGTAACAAAATCAAATAAAAAGAAAACAATTGGTGAAGTTGCTTTTGCTTGTTATTTGCCTGGTAGTAGAGATTCAGAATTTAAATCTCCATTACCAGAAGGTGAAGAACCAGGACTAATAGAAACTTCTTTTTTTGATCCAGCAAATTTTTCTTTCCCAGCAGGATCTCATATTGCAGAAGTAGAAATTGATCCAGAAACCGGTGAAGTAAAAGTTGAAAAATATACAGCCGTCGATGATTTTGGAAGAATTGTAAACCCGTTAGTTGTTGAAGGACAAGTTCATGGTGGTATTGCTCAAGGAATTGGTCAAGCACTTCATGAAAACACAGAGTATGATGAAACAGGTCAGTTAATCACAGCTTCTTATATGGACTACACAATGCCAAGAGCTGATAATTTTCCAGAGTTTAATTTAGGTTTTACATGTACTCATGCAACATCAAATCCATTAGGAGTAAAAGGGTGTGGAGAAGCAGGAGCAATAGCTTCACCCCCAGCAATAATGAATGCTGTAATCGATGCATTAGGTGGACAAGAAATTTCAATGCCTGCAACAGCAGAAAAAGTTTGGAAAGCTTGTAAAGTATTAAAAAAATCTAATTCAAAAGCAGCTTAAGGAGAAAAATATGAAAACATTTAATTACCATGCAGCAAAAGACGTTAAGGAAGCTTCAAAATTAGCATCAAACAGTTCAGCTTTTTTAGCGGGTGGAATGACTAGTATTCCATCAATGAAATTAGGCTTAGCAACCTATAAAGATGTCATTGATATAAAACATATCAAAAAATTATCTGGAATTAAAGTAAGTGGAAAATCTGTTACAGTAGGAGCAACCACGAAACATGCTGAAGTAGCAAGCTCTAAAGATGTTAAAAAAGCAATTCCATCTTTAGCAAAATTAGCTGGAGGCATAGGGGATGCTCAAGTTAGAAATAGAGGAACCGTAGGTGGTTCTATAGCAAACAATGATCCTTCTGCATGTTATCCTTCAGCTTGTATGGCACTTAATGCAATTATTCATACTAATAATAGAAGAATAGAAGCTTCTAAATTTTTTAAAGGAATGTTTGAAACTGCTTTAAAAAAAGGAGAATTAATTGAAGCTGTTGAATTTAAAATTCCAGAAAAATCAAACTACCAAAAACATCCAAATCCTGCATCTAGATATGCAATAGTGGGTGTTTATTTAGCTAAACATAAAAAAGAAGTTAATGTGGCTGTTACAGGTGCTAAATCTTCTGTTTATATTGATAAAGATTTATCAAAAGCTTTATCTTCTAGTTTTTCATCATCTGCAATAGATGGTATGGAATTAGACAGCTCAGAAATGAACTCTGATATACATGCTTCAGCAGAATTTAGGGCCAGTTTAGTTACAACATATGCCAAAAAAGCTGTAGAAGCCTGTTAACTATTTCAAACTTAATAAAATTTGTTTAATATTGAGGAATGAAAAATTCATTCGACGAAAAAATTTTAGAAGAAGCAAATGATTGGGTTAAAGGTAATCAAAAAGTAGTCCTTGCAACTGTAATTCAAACTTGGGGATCTTCTCCTCGACCTACTGGTAGTAGAATGATTGTAAATGAAAATGGAGATTTTTCAGGTTCAGTTTCAGGTGGTTGTGTGGAGTCTGCAGTTGTTAGAGAATGTATAGGAATTATAAAAGACAATAAACCATTTAAAAAAATTGAATTTAAAGTTTCAAATGAAAGTGCATGGGAAGTTGGACTAGCTTGTGGTGGTGAAATAGCAGTTTACTTAGAACGAGTAAATTAATGCAATTAAAAATTTTACAAGAAATAATTAAAAAAAAAATAAATAAATCTGAGTTTGCAATAATTACAAACTTAGAAAATAGTAATAGCGAAATTTTTGAATTAGGCAAACCTATTGGTAAAAATTTTGAAAAGTATAAAGATCAAATAAATGAATTTTACAAAAATAAAAAGAATGGTGTTATTGAAAACACAAATATATTTGTAGAAACTTATATTAGACCAATTAAAGTTATTATTGTTGGAGCCGTTCATATTGCTCAATATCTTATTGATTACGCTAAAAGTTTAAATTTTGAAATAATTGTTATTGATCCAAGGGGATACTTTGCAACAGAACAAAGATTTCCTGATATGAAAATAATGAATAAGTGGCCAGATGAAGCTTTTAAAGAAATTGAAACAAATTCAAATACAGCTTTAATTGCACTGACACATGACCCAAAGATTGATGATCCAGCATTACAACATGCGCTAAAGAAAAAATTTTACTATATTGGTGCACTAGGGAGTAAAAAAACACACGCAAATAGATGTCAAAGATTAACAGAAGCTGGATTTAGTAACAATGAAATTAATTCAATTCATGGACCAATAGGAATTAAATTAGGAGGAAAGTCTGCACCAGAAATAGCATTATCAATAATAGCTCAATTAGTTTCAGAAACTTATAAAAGATGATAACAGCAATACTACTTGCTGCAGGAGAATCAAGACGTATCCCAACTGAAAACAAGTTAATTAAAAAATTTAAAGGTAAACCATTAATTAATCATATCTTAAATTCTTTAATAAAAAGTAAAGTTAATAAGATTATTATAGTGCTTGGTCACGAGCATCTTAGACTAAAAAAAATTATTTTAAAAAGTAAAAAAATAACTTCACAAATTAATAAAAATTATAAAAATGGAATATCTTCATCAATTAAATGTGGCCTTAAAAGAATTAATAAAAAAAATAAAGGTTTTATGATTGTTCAATCAGATATGCCTTTTATAAAATCATCTCATATT
>CAJQRZ010000026.1 GCA_905612435.1 uncultured Candidatus Pelagibacter sp. | reverse complement strand
AACGGTACCAATAATTCCTCCAGAAGTAATTATTTTATCTCCTCGTTGAATGTTATCTACCATAAACTTATGATCTTTAACTTTCTTTTGTTGTGGTCTTATTAAAAAAAAATAAAATATAACAAAAATTAATATTAACGGTATGAATTGGCCTATTCCTGAATTTGACATTTAACTCCTTATTTTTAGGATTTATTTATACTATCTAAAATACTAAAACAACTCTAATTCTTATTTATTTTATCCAGATTATTCATATAGGGTTTTAATACATCTGGGATAATAATCGACCCATCACTTTGTTGATAGTTTTCTAATATAGCGACAAGAGTTCTTCCTATAGCCAAACCACTACCATTTAATGTTCCAACAAAAACTGTTTCCTTATTTTTATTTTTATATCTGGTCTTCATTCTTCTAGCTTGAAAAGTTCCACAAGATGAGCAGCTTGAGATTTCTCTATATTTATTCTCTGATGGAAGCCACACTTCAATGTCATAAGTTTTTTCAGCGCTAAAGCCCATATCGGCAGAACATAAAATAATTTTTCTATATGAAAGTTTTAATGAATCTAAAATTTTTGTAGCACAATCTGTCATTCTTTCTAGTTCTGACATACATTGTTCATACTCAACTATACTGACCATTTCAACTTTATAGAATTGGTGTTGTCTAATCATTCCTTTTGTGTCTTTACCATAACTGCCTGCTTCTTTTCTAAAACATGGAGTTGAAGCAACCATTCTCATAGGTAGGTTTTTTTTTTCAACAATTTGATCTTTTACAATATTTGTTAAGATAACTTCTGCAGTTGGTATTAAAAACTTACGGTCAGTTGAATCATTTAACTTAAGTTCAAATTGATCATTATCAAATTTTGGTAGTTGACCAGTACCAAACATGGTGCTTTCCGTGGCAATTAAAGGCGGTGAAACTTCTTTATACCCATTTTGATTTATATGTGTATCAAGCATAAAATTAGACAAAGCTCTTTCTAGTAGTGCTAACTTATCTTTTACAAAAACAAATCTTGATCCAGTTGTTTTGGTCGCAAGATCAAAATCTAGCATATTCAAATTTTCACCTAATTCGAAATGAGATTTAGGTTTAAAATTAAATTCTGGGATTGTTCCAGATTTTAAGATTTCTACATTAGAATTTTCATCCTTACCTATTGGAACGTCAATATGTGGAATATTTGGAATAGAAGATAAAAGATCATCTAGTTTACTCTTAATATTAGATTGTAATTTTCCAATTTTTTCAATCTTTATAGAAAAACTTTTAGATTTTTCAAAAAGTTTTTTATCATTTAATTTTGAAATATCTTTTTTTTTTTTCTCTAAAGTTTCTTTTTCTTGAATATATTTTCGATTATTTTCATCTAATTCTAAAATTTTATCTACATCAAATTCCAAAAATCTTTTCTTCATGGCTTTTTTAAAACCTTGAATATCGTTTCTGATTTCTTTAATATTATGCATCTTTATTATTCTTTTTTTCGATAATATTTACAGAAAATATAGATAATTCATATAAAATCAATAAAGGGATAGCTAGACCTATCTGAGTAATTGGATCTGGTGGAGTCAATAATGCTGCAACAGTAAAAATTATAACAACAACGTACTTTCTTCTCTCTTTTAAAAATTTTGCATCAACAATACCTACTCGAGCCAATAAACTAAGGACTACAGGAAGTTGAAAGCTGATACCAAATGCAAAAATTAACTTCATTATTAAAGATAAATATTCATTAACTTTAGCTTCTAATTGAATAGGCAAACCCGTAGTAAGACCTGTACTTTCAAATGAAAGAAAAAACTTAATGGCTAATGGCATTATAAGATAATAAACAAGCGTTCCGCCTAAAAAAAATAATATAGGTGTTAATACCAAATATGGCACAATTGCTATTTTTTCATGTTTGTAAAGTCCTGGTGCAATAAATTTCCATATCTGCATTAGAATAAATGGACACGTAACGAAAAATGCAGCAAAAAAAGAAACTTTTAAATATGTTAAAAAAGTTTCTTGTAATGCAGTAAAAATTAATCTCCTTTCAGTACCATCATCTTTAACAGCTTTGGCATAAGGTTCAACTAGAAAACCATATAAATGTTCGGCAAAAAAATAACATCCAATAAAAAAAATTATTAAAAAAGCAAAAGATTGAATTAATCTTTTTCTTAATTCGGTAAGGTGACTAACAAAACCACCTTCATTTTCAGATTTTGTCATTATTTTTATTTTTTTCTTTAACTTTACTTTTTACTATTTCAGTATCATTATTACTTAAATCAAGATCAGCAACTTCATTTTGAATATTAACGATATATCTTTTTGCAGTTCCAATCCAAGATCCAGCTTTTTTAAGCATAAATGGAAAATCCTTCGGTCCGATGACTATTATAGCAACAGCAACTACTATTAATATCTCAAACCAACCAATAGTAGGCATTAAATTTATTCTTTGTCTTTAGTATCTTGATTATTTTCAGAAATATTTTTAGGTTCTGCATTCTCGTCAGGAAGGTCTGTGGCCATTCCTTTTTTAAAACTTTTAATACCTTTGGCAACATCACCCATTAGACTTGAGATCTTACCTCTGCCAAATAAAAGGACAACAAGTACTACAACGATTGCGATTTGAGCAAAACCAAAATTTCCCATATTAATAATATAACCTTTTTAAATTAATTTTAAAGGTTAATTTATTCCTGTTTATCATTTTTTAAGGTGCTACTAAGCATTTCATCTATATTAGAATAAATATTCTCTTTTTTTTGAACTTGTTTTTCTTTAAAAAATTTACCAGTTCCAAAAATAGATGAATCAATATTTGAGCTATCAATTAATCCGGCTGAACCTAATTCATCAATTGTCGGCAGATCAGATAATTTTTGTAAATTAAAATGATCTAAAAATTGATCGGTAGTAGCATACTGTATTGGTTTTCCAGGAACATCTTTTCTTCCCTGCGGTCTGACCCAATTAAGTTCAAAAAGTATTTCCAGAGTATTGCTACCAAAAGCAACTCCTCTAATTTCTTCAATTTCAGATCTTGTAACAGGTTGATGATAAACTATAATGGCTAAAGTTTCTATTGCTGCTCGTGATAATTTTTTCTCTACTGTTTTTTGTTGAGACATTAAACCAGATAAATTTTGTGCTGTTCTAAATGACCATTTCTTTGAGATACAAACTAAATTAATTCCTCTATTTGAATAAATTATTTTAAGTTTTTCAAGTGTTTTTTTAACATTGACTTTTTTTGAAATTTTAGATTCAATTGTATCAATATCTAAAGGCTCACTAGCTGCAAAAATAATAGCTTCTACCTCTCTATCACCTTCATTAATATGTGATGGAAAGCTAACAATATTATTTTTATCTTTTTCTTTTAATTTATTCATTTATTATCCTTAATATAAACGGTACTAAAAAGTTTATCTTGTTTTATATTTAAATTTCCCTCTTTTACAAGTTCGAGAGAGCCAGAAAAAATACCTGCTTTACCAGTTTTATTATAAGATTTTTTATTTTTAAAACTTAATGGAATTAAGTCATTAATATTTTTCCAATTTGTGAGTTTTCCAATGTATGTTCTAATTGTTTTAATACTCTCTTCAGTTGTAAATACAGGTAATTTTGGAATATTCATTTTGTGAAAATCTTTAGTCATAAGAATAGATGAATACGATTTTAAAAGTTCATACAATGTGATTGAATATGTTGAGCTATAAATTGACTTAATATTTCCTTTAATGCCTCTTACGAATACATCTTTTCCAAGTCTTTTTCTTTTAAGCATTTGTTCAGAAAGTAATCTAATTAATTCTAATTTTTTAAGTTGTAATTTTAATTTTTCTGCTACTTCTAAGACTTTAAATTCTTCTTCATCGGACTCTGGAAGCAAAAGTTTAGACTTAAGATAAGTGAGCCATGTTGCCATTAATAAGTATTCGGAAGCAGATTCTAAATTAATGTTTTTTTTAGTTGTAATAAAGTTGTGAAATTGATCTGCAAGTTTTGTAATGGAAATATCTTCTAAATTTACCTTTTGAGCTTTAGCTAGATCAAGCAATACCTCTATAGATCCACTGAAATTACTTAAATTGACATTAAAGTTATTAGAATCGAATTCTGCCATAACAAATACTAACTTAAAATTTTGTAAAATTCTGAAGTTTTTTTAATAATAAACTTATCAATAATAGGTGAATTTATAGCAACTTTTATCATTTCTTTGTATTTAGCATTACAATGAAGGACTAAATTACACCCAGCATTAAAAGATTTGGTAGTATTTTCTTCAATAGAAAATTTTAAACTTTTCATAGATAGATCGTCAGAAATAATAATATTTCTAAATTTGATATATTTTCTTATTAATTCAATTATTTTTTTAGAGTGTGTGGCTGTATATTTTTTATCAATATTTTTATATATAATATGGGCTGTCATAGCAAAAAGGCATTGCTTTTTTTTAAATGGAAAAAAATCATTTTTTTTTAAATAATTTAGAGATTTTTTGACTACAGGAGTAGAAATGTGACTATCAACTTTTGCTAATCCATGACCGGGAATGTGTTTCATTACTGTGGCAATTTTATTTTCTTTAAAATTAGAAATACAATAATTTCCAATATCGCTGACCATTTTGGGGTTAACACCAAAAGATCTGTCACCAATTATATTATTTGATTTTTTTCTTTTTATATCAAGAATTGGCACAGTATTAATGTTTACACCAATTTTATTTAAAATAAATGATGTTTGAGCTACAAAAATTTTATAATAAGCAATAAACTTTTTTTTATCGCTGGCGTATATTTTGCCAAAGAATGTTCCAGTAAAAGGACTATTATCAAAGATTTTTTTTAACCTTGATACACGGCCACCTTCTTCATCAATCAAAATAGGATATTTTTTATCTTTAAAAATTGACCTTATGCTATCAGTTAGTTTTTTTGTTTGTGTTAAACTTTTAATATTTCTTGAGAAAAGAATTACACCCCATGGTTTATATTTTAATAAAAAGTTTTTTTCTTTTTGCGATAGTGAGATAGATTTCAATCCAACTATAAAAGATCTCCTATTT
>CAJQRZ010000025.1 GCA_905612435.1 uncultured Candidatus Pelagibacter sp. | reverse complement strand
ATTTGAAAATTTGCTTTTATATTTTTTAAAGCTTTTTTTCCTAAAGTTTCATTAAATTTAATTGCTGGAAAATATCCATTACCGGGTCTTTTTACCCATATGTTTTTAATAGTTAATTTTTCTCCTTTTTTAATATCTTTTAAAGAAACTATAGAAGCAAATGCAAAATTTCTTGTAACTTGTTCTTGTTTTAATTGAGTTTTTCCTCCATTTCTTTGATTGTAAATAATTTCGCAGTCTTTAATTAATTGTTTCATACCTTTTTCATCAATAGATGATTTAATATCTGGACCCTTTCTTTTTTTATTATCAACAAAATGTTTTTCAATTATACAAGCGCCCAAAGCTATCGCACCTAAAGATGAGTGATTAGTTTCTGTATGATCTGAGAGACCAATAACTGTATTGGTAAATTTATTTCTTAATTCTGTTATACTATTTAATCTTACTAGTTTATTTGGCGTGGGATAAAGATTAGTTGTATGCATTAATGCAAATTCACTTCTTTTAAACTTTAAAAAAGTAACTAGTTTTTTAACACTTTCAATTGAATTCATTCCTGTGCTAATTATCATTGGTTTTTTAAATTTTGATATGTAGTTTACTAAAGGTAAATTATTCATCTCACCTGAACCAATTTTAAAAGCTTTTACACCAAACTTTATTAATCTGTCTACTGCAGCTCTACTAAATGGAGTGCTTAAAAAAATTAATTTTTTTTTCTTAACATAGTTAAATAGTTTAAATTCATCTTCTTCACCTAAGCATGTTTGAGATATGATGTCATAAATATTTTTATTTGAATTACCAGGTTTAATTTTTTTTGCTTCATTTGACATCTCATCTTCTGGTACATGAGTTTGATGTTTAATTATTTCTGCACCTGCTCTTTTAGCTGAATCTACAATTTTAAATGCTACTTCTAAAGAGCCATTATGATTAATTCCAATTTCAGGAACAATTAAAGGTTTATGGTTTATACTAATTAATCTTCTTTCTATTTTAAATATAGGAGAATTATTGGTCATTATAAGTTTTTTATAATTGTAAAAGAAAATTCTTTACTTTCCTAGACAAAATTTTAATTTTAACTTGTTATATTTGCCAAGTGGTTTTTCATTAAGTTCAAAATAATGACAATCAGCAGAAGTATCATGAAAATATTTCCAATTTCTTTTAAAATGATCTTTTAAAAATCTTGCATTTGAGGTTCTACCATCAACTATTATGAAAGTTCCTGGTTCAAAAAAATATTCTAAAAGTAACAAATCTGCACTCATTGGAAACCTTGAAATTGTGTTAAAATTAAAACCATTAAATTTTTTTTTTGAAATATATTGCGAAGGTCCATCTAAATATATTAAATCTGGTGAAATGTTAGGAACATTTAAACATTGAGTTGCATACTTGCCTTGGTAATTTATTATTTTATGTTTACTATTAATTAATGTTACATGTTTTTTTAAATCTAAAAAAAGTCTTTTTTTTGTTATATTTATAAATTTTTTACTTTCTTCTAAAGAATAAACGTGAAATTTTTTTTCTACTCTGAGATTTTTAACATCTTTAAAAAATTTTTTTAATATTAAGCAAGAATCTGCAATAAACAAAGTCGAAAATCCAGACCCAAATTCTAATGTATTTAAAGCCTTTCTTGCTAGAACAAGCCAATGCAATCTACACAAATCATTTAATTCAAACGTAAGTGGTCTTTTATTTTTTTTTTCAACATTTATTAAGTGTTCTGGTAAGTTATTTTTTATTTTATCATCACTTATTTCTTTTATCAATTCACCTAGTTCAAAAAATTTAGAATAAGCATCTACTTTATTTTTTTGATTAAAACTTGTAATTTTAAATTTATTAATAAATTTTTGAATTAAATTAAAGTTTTTAAATTTATATATTTTTCTATTTTTTAAGAACATTTTACTTTTTTGTTAATCTATTAAATCCCATCTCTTTAATTGGTCCGTCTAATTCTTTTAAAATTGTACCCTTTTTATGAATTAATGAAATTTTATTAAATACTAAATTGCATGCTTTTTCGTATATTTTTAAGGATTTTTCATCATGTTTATAATTTGCATAACACTTATCACTTGCTAAAATTTTTAATTTCAACATTTCTTGAATAAAATAAGTTATGGTTGCTGGCCAGTTGTCTGTAATAATTTTAAAACTTGCTAATGGATCAATTCCACTTATTTCAATTTTTAAATTATTCAACATTGCAGCTTTTTTCCAAATTTTTTTAACTCTTTTTCCAACATAAATTAGTTTTTTACTCACTTTTAATTTTTTATATTTTTTTATAAATGTCAAAGCACAAGCGGGTCCTAATTTTTCAGTCCAAAAAACACTGCTTATAAATGTTTTAAGAGCCTGAGACATTATCTTTTTCTTTCCTAAAATGGCTGACATTGGTATCCCATTTGCTATAGTTTTTCCATAAACTACAAGGTCAGGATTTACTTTTAAAATTTTGTAAGCACCACCAGAGTTTAATCTCCAACCTGATGTAATTTCATCAAATATTAATACACATTTGTATTTATTGGCTATTTTTCTAATCTTTAAAATATATTTTTTATCAGGTAATTCTTCTCTGCATGGTTCCATTATTATTGCTGCACAATTCTTAGCATTTTTTCTTACTATTTTTTCTAAATCTTCTGAATTATTAAATCTAAACGGTATTATGGTTCCTTTTAAACCTTTTGGAACACCTAGTGTTTTTAAACCCGGGAGTAAATGAAAGTTTAAATTTTTTTTTGATTTAAAGTTAGCAGCAAGGTACCAGTCATGCCAGCCATGATAACCACAAAAGAGTATTTTATCCCTTCCTGTATAGGCTCTTGCTAAGCGCACAGCAATAGCCATACTTTCCCCTCCTGTTCTTGCAAATTTTACATTTTCAGCCCAAGGATTATCTTTGATTAATAACTTCGCTAGTTCTACATCTTCTGGAGGATTTAAAGTTGATATTGATCCAGATTTTATAACTTTAATCGCTGTTTTGTTAACATCATTATCCGCATAACCTAAAACACTTGTACCTGCGCTCATCATGCTAAAATCATAATACTTAGTACCGTCTATACCCCAAATATTAACTCCTTTTGCTTTTTTGTAATAAGTGGGCCAGGAATTATCTTTTAAATACATATCAGGTCTTTTACCCAAAAGTTGAGATACGCCTGGTATAAGTTTATTTGCTGATTTTGTGATTTTAGTAAAATCTAAAGAATATCTTTTCATACATTGCTGCCTTTGAACGATATATTTTTGAAATATTACAAATATTTAATAATTATTATTAAATACTTATCCCGTATTTTTTTAATATCTCTTTCCCTTTTTCAAATGAACTAAAGTCTACTATATCGTCGGTCTCTAACGTAATTTTAAATTCTTCCTCTAATGCAGACATAAGCGTCATATGTCCTATAGAGTCCCATTCCTCTATCTCATTATATTTAATTTTTTCATCAAATTTTTTTAAATCAATTGCTAAAGATTCAACAAATATATCTTGATATTTTTTTTTATTTTCCATTGTTATTTTAATTAAAATTATTTAATATGTTATCTACAATCTTATCTGCGGTTAGTCCATGTTTTTCTTGTAAAAACTTATAACTGCCACCTTTGCTATATGTATCATTAACTCCAATCATAAGTTGTTTTGGTGATTTAACTAATTTTGATTTATGTTCAGCGATGGCACTACCCAATCCTCCAATTACATTATGCTCTTCAACGGAGACTATTAATTTTGAAGAGCTACAAGCTTTTTCTATTGCCTCAAAGTCAACGGGCTTGATAGTGTGCATATTAACAACTCTGCAAGAAATATTATTTTTTTCCAACTTTTCAGCTGCTTCAAGAGAATTAAAAACCATTGCTCCTGCACTAAAAATTGTAATATCATTACCATCTTTAAGTTGAATTGATTTACCAATTTCAAATTTATAGTCTTCTTTATATACTATTGGGTTATTTGAGGATCCCGTTAAACGTATATAGGTTGAATCTTCTGATTTTACAGCGGCCTCTAATGCTTTAACTGTTTCAAGTGAATCAGCAGGTGAAATAATTTTAATTCCTGGGATAGTTCTTAAAATTCCAACATCTTCTATGCAGCAATGAGTAAACCCAAGTGTTCCAAGTGCTAAACCACTAGCTATACCAACCATACATATTTTCTGACGCATATAACCAATGTTAACTTTTATTTGTTCACAACATCTTATTGTTTGAAAAGGAGCAAATGTAGTTGTGATAACATTATAACCTTCACTCGAAAGACCTGCGGCTACACCAATCATGTTTTGCTCTGCTATTCCTAAGTCTACATATTTATCGGGGTAGTTTTTTCTATATCTATCAAGTCCAGCGGATGTTGAAACATCACAAGTTAAAACCATCAAATTTTCAATTTCTTTTGCAAGTTCCAATGTAGCAATTCCAAAAGTTGCTCTTGAACCAATGGTTGACCAAACCTTAATATTTCTTTCATTAATAATCATAAAAATTTTATTTAAATTAATTCTTTTTTGGCTTGTTCATAAAGTGTTTTACTTAATACGGCATGATGCCAATCATTATTATTTTCTGAAAAGGAAAAACCTTTTCCTTTAATTGTGTTTGCTATTATAGCTTTTGGTTTAGTTGATGATTTTTTTTTCTCAAATATATCATATATTTTTTCAACATTATGACCATCAACATCTATTGTATCCCATCCAAAACTTGACCATTTTTTAATTAAATTTTCTGTATCCATAATTTCTTTATTTGATCCAGTTTGTTGAAAATTATTTTTATCTATAATTGCATAAAGATTTGGTAAATTAAGATTTGGAGCTGCCATTGCTGCTTCCCAAACTGAACCTTCATTGCACTCTCCATCACCTAAAACTACAAAAACATCATTTAATTTTTTTTTTTTTTTTAAAGAAATAGCAACACCTATGCCTATTGAAAGTCCCATGCCAAGAGACCCATTAGAAAAATCTATACCTAGTTTCCTATTAATTACAGGATGACCTAAAAGATCGCTGTTATCTTTTTCAAACGTTTTTAATTTACTTTTTTTTATATATCCAACTTCACACAATGCACCATAATATGCTAAGCATGCATGTCCTTTGCTTAATATAAATCTATCTCTTTCTTCCCATTGAGGATTGTTTTTATTTATTTTCATTTTATATGAAAATAAAAAAGAAATAATTTCTACAATTGATAATGCCCCTCCAAAATGCGAGCTACTTGCACCTGCTTCAAAAGCCATTTCTAAAATATTTTTTCTTACTTCCGTGGAAAAATTTATGATTTTTTTTATATCTTCAGCTTTGCTTTGCAATTTACATTCCTCCATCAACTCTGATAACTTGCCCAGTTACGTAATTTGACATATCTGACCCTAAAAAAAGTGCTACTTTTGCAATTTCATTTGGCTCACCCACTCTTCTAAGTGATATTCTTGAAACTGTATCTTCTATTATGTTTTTTGGAGTATTTTTTGACATCATATCAGTATTAGTTAAACCGGGAGCTATTACATTAACTCTAATATTATTTGTCCCAATCTCTCTTGATAATACTTTTGCCTGTGAATTTACGGCAGCTTTTGAAGCAACATAGGCACTTCTTCCTTCATTGCCATCTATGGCTGAGCTAGAAGATATATAGATAATGCTTCCATTTTTTTTTCTAATCATAGATTTAAGAATATATTGGGTAAAAATAGTTTGAGAAAAAAAATTAATCTTAAAAATTTCCTCTAATTTTTTTTTTGATGTCATTTGGAATAATGAAGTATGAATTGTAGCAGCATTATTGATCAAAATATCAATTGGTTTTTCATACGATATAATCTTTGTTGCGGCATCTTTTATTTGACTTTCTTCAGCTAAGTCTAATTTTATAGGTATAATTTCGTTGTTATAATTTTTTTTTAATAAATTAATATCAGATTGAAATTCTTGATCTACATTTCTTGCACAAGCAAAAATATTTGCACCATTCTCCGAAAAAACTTTTATTATTTCTTTACCAATGCCCTTGTTACTACCCGTAATAACGGCAGTTTTGTTTTTTAAGAGCATACTTAGATAAAATCTTCCTTAGAGAATATGTCCTTAGCTAAAGCAGGTTTAAATATTGTTTGACCACTTTTAGTCATAAAATTTTTAATAAACTCTTTATCTTCACCCGCTAAACATAGATCACTGTGATTTCTAAAATATTTAATACTAAAACCATAATCTATAATTTCTTTTAAAGATTGTTCAAAAATATTTCCTATTTTAATGTGAACATAAGGACAAACCAGGACATCACCTATTGGTGTTACATAAACTCTATTAACTGTTGTACAGCCTAAAATTTTTTCGTTGTTTTTATCAAATGGATTCCAAATATTTCTAACAAGATTTTTATATTCTTTTCTAATTTTTCTTAAATATTCACGATCTTTATCATTGCATATTATATTTTCTGCATTTTGCCACATACCTGATGGTACAGCCACATTAAGTAATGTTTTGTATTTATTATTTTTTGAATAATCTAATAGTTGCTTAAAGTGATCGGTATTGGCATTATAATGACCAACTGTAATATTTAGGTAAGGGTCCATTCCGGCATCTTTAACATGTTTAAGTGCATCTATAGCTTTTTTCCAAGATTCTTTTCGTCCTCTTATTTCGTCATGGATTTTTTCATCCATACTATCAATGCTTACAGAAACTCTACTTACTTTGTATTCAGCTAATTTCTTTGCCATTTTTTCATCTAAGTAATACCCATTAGTAGTTAAGTACATATAAAATCTTTCTGGTCTTATGGCTTCTAGAACTTCAAATAATTTATCTGGTTGAAGTAATAACTCACCTCCTTGTAAATCAAATTCAAAATATCCAAGTTCATCGGCTTCATCAGCCAATCTTTTAATAGCATTTATATCAAGATACTCTTTTGCGTGGTCACCTTTAGGTGAGTTAGTAAAACAATATTTACATCTTAAATTACAAGCATTATTAAAATTAAGGTCAATACCTCTAGTTTTTTGACCTACTTTACCATCATTTTTATTTACATATTCGTAAAATTTTTTAAGTTTTTCAACTAGTCGAGGTTTATTTAGAAGTGATGAGGCTATAGGCATGCTTAAGTTTTTAAATTATATGTTTTTAACTCATCTGGCAATATCAAATTAAATTCTGCTTTACAAACTATTTGGTCATTAACAATTCCTTCTCCATGACATGTAGCTAAACCACGTTTATATGATATAATTTTTGTATTTATATTGAGTCTGGAATTAGGAAGAACTTTTTTTATAAATTTTAGTTTGTTTGCTCCTGTTAAATACATAATTTTTCCTTTATTATTTGGTAGTGTCAAAATAGATAATGCGCTCATTTGAACCAAAGATTCTATTTGTAGCATTCCTGGCATATTTGGGTCATTGGGCCAATGAACTTTAAAAAACCATTCATCTTCTTTTAAGTCTTTATAGCCTTTTGCAGATTCTCCAGGAATTACATCTTCTACAAAATCAATCATTAAATATGGTGATCTATTTTTTTGGTATTCTAATATTTTTTTTTTATCAAGTTTCATTTATTCAATACTAATAATTCTTGAAAGAGATTTAATTATATCATAGCCATCCCAAATTGGGCCAATTTCTAGTCCTTTACCAATTGGCACTATTCTATCTACACCAAATAGATTATTATTTAAAATGAATGACTTAATATCATCTTTTTCTAGTCCAAAATATGTAACAGTTTGACATTTTTTTGATATATATTTTTTTAACTCCTGAATATTATTAATATTTTTTTGATAGAAGATTCCATTTTTTCCTCTTATATCTTCTATATTATTCAAATATTTATTTGAATCTATTATATAAATATTATTTTGAAACATTTTAAAATTATCAAAATTCTTTTGGTCAATCATACTCTTAATTAAATGCGTATATTTATCTATTGCAATTTTTTCATCTAAAATAAATTTTTTTTTGACCACGTTGTTAAGTTCTTCCCAAAAAAGATTTTTTGTGGTTGTGTTTTTTCCTATCCAAAAAATAAAATGTGGTGAATTACAAGCTGCTTGATTCATCATGTAGCTATCATAAAAAAACTTTTTTGCTAAAACTTTAATTTCATCAAATTTATTTTTAGTAAATTTATTTAGATTAATCACAGAGAAAGAATATCTATCAGAAAAGGTCAACTCTATAGCTCTTTCTGGAATCCAAATTTTTCTAATTTCATTAATGGTATTGTCTCCTCCCCAAATCACTCTAGCATCACAAATTGATGATATTTTTTTTGTTTTTTCTATTTTTTTATCATAATTAAGAAAAAAATTAGAATTTTTTAAGGTTAAGTATTTTTTTTTTTTAAAAATTTTATTAATTGTATTAATAATTATATCTTTTTCAGGAAATACTTTTGAGGGAATTTTAACAATATTTGAATTTCCACTTAGTAGTCCAAAAAAAAATGAGTAAATAAAATTAGTCGGAACATTTGAAGGACAAATATGAAAAATTAGTCCTCTACCTACTTTTATCTGATTTTCAGATAAAAAATTTTTATTTTCAAATATTTTTTTATTTGCACACCAGAAAGTTAAATAAATTAAATCTGGATACTTTAAAATTTCTTGTTTTCTTAATTGATTTGAAAAATCTTTTATAAATTGGATAGATATTTCATTATAGGGTTCAGATACATTAATATTAAAGTTTTTGTTTTTAGTAATTTCATAAAGTATTTTTTTTTTATCTAACATCGCTACAACCTCTAATTTCAGACTCTTTAACTCTTCCATGTACTAAAAAATATTTTCCTTTTAACCCACATTTACAATCATCTTCTCCCTTAAGTTCACCAATATCTTCTGTTAAAATATTGTGCCCAGGATAACTTGTAGGTAGCAAAGAAAATAATTGTATCAATCCTCTTTCATTTTTTTTAAGTAATTTAAAATCTTTATCTCTAATTAATATGTCTGAAAAAATAGAAGTATGAAAATACCCACAATTTTTTCCTTCAATAAATATTGACCCTGTTTGTTCAACTAAACCATAATAATTACAAACATTTTTAATAGATAATTTTTTATTTAATCTTTTTTTAAACTCAAAATTACTTATCTTAAATTTTTCTAATTTCTTCCAACCACCTCCATGTAATAAAATTGCATTTTTGCAATTATAAGATTGTAAGTTAATATTTGTTCGTTTCAAAAGATGTTCATAAATTTGACTAGTAAATCCAAAAATAATAAATTTTTTTTTTTGAAATTTTTTTAAGAAACTTTTTAATAAATTTAGATTAATGTTTCCTTTATTGTCTAAAATATAACAATGATTTTTACCAAATAACGAAAATCCTAAAATAGCTGCAGATTTTGCATTAAATCTTAATTTATTAGTAAAACGAGGATCTTGATCAACAATGATCATTGGTAATCTTTCTTTTCCCAAAACATTTTCTACTATTTTACTTAAAACTCTCATCTGATTATTTGAATTTATTTTATCTAAAAAAATTTTTGAAAGTTGTTGACCTGTGGTACCTGATGAAAAAACTTTTTTTACAATTTTTTTTCTATCAACACTCAATAAGTCAAAACTTTTAAAAATATTAATTGGTAACATTGGAAAATTTTGAAGTTTTATTTTATTTCCACCTTTAACACCTAGACCATCGCATACTTGTCTAAAATTTTGACAATTTTTATAGTGATGTTGATTTAATCTATTAAAGTATTTATTAAATATTTTATTTTTGGAAAATTTACCATATCCAAATGGATTTAAATTAATTATTTTTTTGATGTCATACATAATTTAGAATTTTTTTTAGTTCTGAATATAAAATTTTTCCATTTCTATTTCTGGGAATTTTAGATATTTTTTTTATAGAAACTAACGATTTTCTAATTTTAAAGTTTTTAAAAATAAAATTCATTAATTTAGTTTTATTAAAGTTTTTTGTAATGAAAACGTCTAAAGTTTCATCATTACCCAATACTGCACAATTGTTTCCAAGTTTACTAATTTTTTTTTCAATTTCATCTAAATCGTACCTATACCCAAAAAGTTTAATAAATCTACTTATCCTTCCTACAATATAATAAAATCCATCTTTATCTCTATAGGCTAAATCTCCAGTAAATAATTTAGAATTATTATTAATTTTATTTAAGTCTTTAAAGTTTTCGGCATATCCCAACATCACATTTTTTCCCTTGTAAACAAGCTCACCAATTAAATTATTTTTTTTTATTATTTTATTATTTTTATCATAAATTAAAAATTTACCTCCCTCTATAGGCTTTCCAATGCTCTCAATTTTTTTTGATAAATATCTCCAAGGTAGATATGACATTCGAGGTGATGCTTCTGTTTGACCATACATCACTATAAGTTTAATTCTAATTTTCTTAAATAAGGATGTAATTTCCAATAGAAGTTTTTTATCTAATTTTCCTCCTGCTTGAGTTATATATTTTAAATGTGGTAAGTTCATTTTTTCAAATTTTATTTTTTTTAATATGTTGAAAATAAATGGAACACCTCCAAAAGTTGTGGCTTTATGTTTTTTTAACAATTCCCAAAAATTTTTTTCAAATAATGATTTTTCAGTCATAATAATAGTAGCTCCTTTTATCAAATGACTATTTATAATTGACAATCCATATGAATAATTTGGTTGCATAGTAGTGATAACTTTATGACTTGATTTAATTTTTAAATAATTTGCTATTTTATTTGCATTATCAAATAA